>JBDRNN010000150.1:0-7140 GCA_043811145.1 Candidatus Bathyarchaeota archaeon | reverse complement strand
TTCCAAACTACAAAAAAAGCCAGAGTTTAAAGCTAATCTTTATCGGGCACTGGTTGATGGAAAATCTATTTGGCAGGACATGTGGCCTGTGGATGAATTATTAAAAAGAAGAAAGGATTTTGGAGAATATGCCTTCCAAGCCGAATATCAGAACAATCCTTTATCATTGACCGAGCAACCAATTAAGCCACACCACTTAGAAGGGGTCAAAGCAGAAGGAAAAAAAGCATTAAGGTGTATGTCTATTGACCCAGCCATATCAGAAAAAGAATCAGCTGATTTCAGGGCTATACAGATAATGGACAAGACAGAAGACGGCAAGTTCAAAGAAGTATTGACAGTCAAAGGAAGATGGGGCATAGACGAGCAGGTTGAAAAAGTGGTTGATATGTATATAAAATACAAGCCAGACAGGGTCTTGTTGGAAGAAGTGGCTTTTCAGAAAATATTGCGTAATTTGATTATTAAAAAGTCAAGAGAAAGAGATGTTTATATCCCGATTACCAGAGCAGAGTTAGGGGTGGGAGACAATAAACGCCCCAAGGATAAAATGACACGCTTATTACAGGTAATCCATTTGTTTGAGCAAAAACTTGTAGAAATTACTAATGAGGAAACAAAGCAAGAACTCTTGTCCTTTCCTTTTGGGGATTATGATGATATGGTTGATGTGTCAGTCTATAATCTTTATTGGCTTTGTAATTGGCAATCTGGCAAATCTATGGTAAAAAGAACAGAAGAGAAGATTATTCACGGAAAAGACTCTTTCTACATCCATGAAATAAGACCAGGTGTGTTTGTGGCAAAAATAGGAAAACCACCTTTTCCAAAAATTAAATCTAATTTTATAAATTACGATAAATGAGATTAACTCCCAGACAACAAAGAGCCAAAGATAGATATATGAGAAAGAAATATGAGAAAGATTTGATTCAACCTTCTGATGATAGTAGATTTAAGAAACATTATCCCAAACAATGGGCCGACATGGAAAAGACTAGATATGATTTAGAAATAAAAGCAAAACAAAAAAAAGAATCAAGAGATAAATTTTTTGAAAAATACAAAACTGGCATTCATAGCAAAGAAATGAGGAATATGTTAAAATTAGAAGAACAATTAGAACATGGCAGAAAATAAAACAGAATCACAACAATCTTTAGAGGACAAGGAGCAGTTTACTGCTTCAATGTCAGATGATGATTTAAAGAATCAGATAGATGTTTGGAGTAGGGAATCACAAAGCGTCTATAGTGCTTTAATTCCAATATGGGAACAGAACTTACAATATTATCATGGTGTCCAAACAGGTGTTGAACTAATAGGGGGAAGGCAGTCAAAAGCTGTGGAGAACAGAATCTTTATGGCAACAGAAACCATGATTCCTATTGCTACTTCAAGACTTCCAGATATTGAAGTCAGGTCAGGGGCAGAAGATGAACAATCGCAAATAGACGCAGGAGAATTACAGGACATTCTGGGATTTCATATGGAGAGATTAAGAATACAGGCTTTAGCAGAAAGATTCCTTAGATACATGATTGTTCTCAGATATGGAGTGTTTAAAGTAGATTGGGATTCTGACCAAGATGATGTTGATTTAAGGGTAATTGACCCAAGAAGAATAAGGATTCCAAAGTTTGGCAGAACAGTCAATGAATTGAAGTTTGTATTAGAAGATTTAGAATTAACTTATGACCAGCTGGTTGATTTTTTCGGCAAGGACAAAGCTGAAAAAGTAAGGGCAGAAGGGGTGAAAAAGGGAGTTTATTCTGATGACACTGCTACTGTTACGGACGAGACAGGACAAGAGAAAAGACAAATCAGAAAAGCTACATTTGCGGTCAGGGAAGTATGGACAAATGACTTTGTTGTGTGGAGAGCAGGAAGTATAATTCTTGACAAAAAAGAAAATCCTTTCTATAATTTTAAAAATAAGAAGAAGAACTTTTTTGAACAACCCAGAAAGCCATATATCATAAAATCATTGTTTGAAACTTCAGAAAGTTTGATAGGAGATACAGATTATATCCAGCAAATGATTTCTGTTCAGGACAATATCAATAACAGAAAACGCCAGATAGAAAACATTATAGGTAAAGTAGCTAATCCTCCTTTATTGATAGATTCAGATGTGATGTCAGAAGAGCAGGCATCTTCAATTACTAACGAAGAAGGATTGATAATTTATGGGAAAGATGCGGCTTCTGGCACTAAGATAAGGTTTGAAGCACCAGGACAAGTTCCAAACTATGTATTCTTAGACTTAGAAGGCTCAAGAACGCAATTTGACAATATATGGGGGATTCACTCAACCACTAGAGGTGAGAGAGAAGGAAGGGAAACATTGGGTGGGAGACAATTATTAAGAGCAGCTGACTTGGGAAGAATAGATTTAGTAGCCAGACAATTAGAAAGAGCACTTGATGAAGTAGGCGAATGGTTTACACAACTGATTAAATTGTTCTATACTGAAAAAAAGAGCTTCTCTATATCAGGGGAAGATGGCACAACATTTATTAAGAACTTTACAAATAAAAAGGTTGGTGAAGGTGTCAAGCCAAGATTAGTTGCTGGTTCAACCCTGCCTAAAGATGAAATAACCCAAAGGCAGGAAGCTATCCAATTATGGCAATTACAGGCAATAGGGATAAGAACTCTTTACAAGAGATTAAAGATGTCCAATATCCCAGATGCTGTAGATGACTTTATAAATACAAAATCAGGTGCGATATTTCAACAAGGAGGAGGAGGAATGGGAGGAGGAATGGGGGGACAGGGATTTCCACCTCAAGCAGCACCACAACAACCATTAAGACCACAAATATAATATGTCATTCAAAAGTTACAAACAACAGGCTTATATGTTTGCCAAACATCCCAAAATAGCAAAGAAATGGGCTAAGGAGTATGGCACAAAAAAGAAACCAAAAGGATATAAACCTGGGCCAAAATTATCAAAGATGGCTAAAAAAGCCAGAAATAAAAGTCGAACATAACAAGAGGAGACACACCTCGTAAAAAAAGCGTGAGGAGACATACCTCTCTAAAAAAGCGTATACCAATATGGTAGATGAAAAAATAAACGGAGACCCATCAGCTCCAGAGGAACAAACAGTTCCTAAAGGCCGTTTCGATGAAGTTTACAAAAAACACAAAGAAACGGAAGAGGAGCTTCAGACTCTTAAAGCTGAAAAAGGAGAGACCTTAACTCCTGAACAGCAAAAGGAGAGACAAGCCAAAACTTTTCTTAAAGGATTAGTTAAGGAACAGCTCGAAGAGGAAGCGAAAGAAAGAAAAGCTGCAGAAACTCAGGAACAGAAAGAATTTGAAAGTAATGTTGATGATGTTCTTGCCGTCAATACAACTATTGATAGGCAGGTATTTCTGAAGTTTATCGAGGACAACTCTGATAAATACGGCATTACTACTGTTACTGGGGCAATGAAGCTTTACAAGGATTTGAATAAAATCAAGGACGAGACAGTTGAGCAGACGAAAGAAAACTTAGCTGCCAAACCTAAACTTCCCAAATCTGCAGGAGTTGGCGATACTACGCCAGATTACTCAGGAGATAAAAAGAAGAGTTATGAACAAGTTACTTCTGAAATAATAGAAGAGGCTGAAGCAAAAGGTCGCAAATAACTTTAAACACAATTAAATATTATGCCAGCCGTATCCGCATTCGTTACAACAACAACACAAACTAGGCTTTTACCTAAGGTTGTAGACCAAGTCTTGAATGGAAATGTTCTTACAATGAGACTGTTAAGACAGTCTGTGCCTTGGAGGACTGGAACTCAAATTAATATTGCTGTAAACCTTTCAGATATTACTGCTGTTGGTTCATACTTTGGTTTTGATGCTTTATCAACAACCCAAGAAAACATCAGACAGCGAGCTGTATTTAACCCTAGCCAATATTATGTTTCAATTCCTATTTCAGGGATTCAAACTGCTATTAACCAGGGAGACGCAGCTGTTATTAACTTAGTTGCCACAGAGATTGATTGGAGAGCAAAAAGGCTTAGAGATTCAATGGGAGATGGAGTTTACAGTGATGGAACTGGAAACGCAGGAAAAGACATTCTCGGTATAAGAGCAGCTATAGATGACACTACACTCGTTGCTACTTATGGAGGTATTACCAGAGCCACTAGTCCTAGATGGAATGCTACAGTTACTGCACAGGTAGGAGGTTTATCTCTTGCCAATCTTGCAGCTGACTTTGATGCCGCACAGAGAGGAGACGATGCTCCAACTTTAATGGTTACCACACCAGCTGTATTTACTATTTATGAAGCATTATTGACTCCTACTGTTAGCCACCAATTTTCAATGAATGACTATAGGTTAGTTGAAAACACAGGAGGTGTTGGAAGCACTATGGTCAGAGTTGGAGGTACAGTAGCCGCAGGACAGGGATTCAGAGCGTTGACATTCAGGGGTATTCCTTTTGTGTCAGATGAGAAATGTACTGCACAGGAGATTTATACCATCAATGAAAACCACTTGAAGTTCTACACCATCAACAGACCTGGTCAATCAATCAGAAATGGTTTTTCTTGGACAGGTTTCAAAGAGCCAGTTAATCAGGACGCAGTCGTTGGTCAATTATTGTGGGCAGGACAATTAATTTGTGATGCTCCAAGAACAATGGCTCGCAGAACAACAGTCGCTAGCTAAAGGTCGTATTATTAGTATTAATTCGTAGAAAATACTATGCCTTACAATCCAGCCAAATATTTACCGTCAGCTGCCTACAGAAAAGCAGGGATAATCATAGCCAGTACTACTCTACATGGTGCTGTTCCAGCTACCGCAACGAACTATACAACATTTTTTATAGCTCCGTATAAATGCGTAGTTTTGGGAGTAGATGCCATTTGGGGTACTGCTTCAACTTCTGGGACTCTCAATGTAGAGAGATTACAGGGGACAGAAGCACATGACGCAGGTGATGACTTGCTTTCATCAACTATTGATATGTCAGGAACAGCTAACACGGTAAATGCAGGAACATTAATAAGCGGTACTAGTGCAGGGCCATTAGAATTGGCCGATGGTGATAGATTAGGATTAGTTGATGCAGGAACACTAACCAGCCAAGCTAACCTAACTGTAACCGTAACACTAGCACCAATACCTTAAGAAAGGTCGGAATAAATTATTTTGAGAATCTATGGGTTAGTTTTATATAGTAATGTGTAAAATTAGTATTCCCTTAAAGGTTCTTAATCAAAAAAATGAGCTTAACAAGCATACCCGTAATTTACGGAATCGTACCTCACGAAACTAGCTCTGACCAAAAACACCAATTAGGAGTCAAAGGAGTTACTTCTGACGGAAGAACATACAGATATGCCCAAGCAGGTGAAGCAGCCTGTGCTGCAGGATTGCTTCAGATGGCAACAGATGTTGAAGCAAATCACGAAGATAGAGCTGTAAATACATTTGCAGTAGGAGATAGAAATATAACTGTAACAATAGGAGCAACAGCCATTACTGCTAATATGTATGAAGAAGGATTTGTGAACATTACTGATGACACTGGACAAGGTATTATGTACAAAATAGCTCACTGCCCAACACACGCTGGTACAGGTGATGTAGTTATTACATTAGCTGAACCTATCAGAGTTGCTGCAATAGCAGGAACTACAGTTACCCTTATCAGGAACAAATACAGAGATATTCTACCAACAGATGGAACAGTAACAGACCTTCCAGTTGGAGTACCAAATGTAACCATTGCAGTAGATTATTATGGTTGGGTACAGACAGGAGGTTACTGTTCAATTCTTGTAGGTGCAGGAGATACCACTCCAGGTGCAGATATCACAATTTGTGATACTACAGCAGGTGGTGTTGAAACCCGTGCTACAGTTGAAAGAACTGTAGGCGTACAACCAGCAGGAGCAGGAGCAGACATAGGTGAGTACGGTATATTCGAACTGACGCTTGATAATTAGACTAACTAAACTGAAAGCAGAGAAAGCAGTCTACTTCGTTCACCCCGAAAGGGAGTCATAAGACCGTGAACCTCTGCTTTAAAACAATGGAAGAAAAAAAAATAAATCCATTAACTGATGTAACTAAATTCATCAACAAAGATAATGAGCCATTTGATATTTATATCGATGGTAAATTAGCAAGACATTTAGAAGCGGGTGAAGAACAGGTGCTACCTGTCTTCGTAGCCAAAGTAGGAGCTAAACACTTAGTAGATAGAATCTTACAAAAAAAAGGAATTAAGGACTCTATAAGACCAACTCCAGAAAGGAATAGTTTATTGGCAACTATTATTCCAGATATAGCCGAAGAGGTTAAAGTAAAACCTTTAACAGAAGAAGAGTTCAGAAAAAAGATAGAAGAGAGATTGGGAAAACAAGAAGAAGATATTAAAGCTCTTGGCGGAAAAGTAGATACTGACAAGGTAAAGAAATTAGAAAAAGAAGTTAAAAAGCTTAAAAAACAATTAGAAAAAAAATAAAGGTCGTTCACTCGCAGAAGTTATAGATTCCAAAAAAAATATGGCATATGGACAACAAACTGCTTTAAGAGTCCAAGAAACCAAGGTCAACGTACCCACAGGGTCTTGGATTGCGTTACAAGGGTCATCAGCCCTGACCAATAGATTTGCTGTAAAAGTTTTTCATGCAGGGGCAGGAGGAGCAGTAAGATTGGGTCTAAGTTACGACAACACAATACCAGTAAAAGACGCTAGACATTGGATGGGGCCTGGTGGTGCTGTTGTAGAACCTGCTTCAACAGGATTAACACTATATGGCCGTGCCAAAGGTAATCCCATTAGGGTATTTGTCACGGAATATGGACACTAAATATGGCAGAATTTGAATTTCTCGCACAAATGAAAGGGGACTTTACGTGGACTTCTACTAGCAGTTCTACATCTAGTACAACATCCTCAACTTCTTCAACAACATCAAGTTCTAGTTCTACATCATCTTCGACATCTTCCTCAACAACCACCTCATCTACCACATCTTCATCTACCTCAACAACATCTTCTAGTACTTCTTCTAGCACTTCTACCTCAACGTCCACATCTTCTAGTACCTCTTCATCTACAACCACTAGTTCAACCTCAACAACAACTAGCACTAGCACTTCTACCTC
>JBDRNN010000149.1:0-7085 GCA_043811145.1 Candidatus Bathyarchaeota archaeon | reverse complement strand
AAGATAAAAAAATAGAAAAAGGTGACCTCGTAGTCTGTGTCACTACAGGTCACGGATTAAAGGATCCTGAAACAATAACTCATTTTTATGAAAAGCCGACGGAAATTGGTGCGGATGTAAAGTTAATTGAAAAATTAATGGGTGTCTAAACTGAGGATAATGCTTATTGGTTTTGGCGTTGTTGGTCAAAGCTTTGCAAAAATATTATCCGACCGTTATTCTGAGCTTGTTAAAACCTATGGTGTAAGACCTCAACTGGTAGCTATTTTAGATCGACGTGGTGCTGCAATAAACGAAAAAGGACTTGACATCAAGAGAATTCTCTCTGTAAAACAATCAAAGGGTACGGTGGCGAATGATTCTGAATTCGGAAGAAAAGATGCGCCTGTTTTGGATACAATCGAAAACATGGATGCTGACGTGGTAGTTGAGTCTACATTAACCAATGTTAAGACGGGGGAGCCTGGGCTGTCCCATATTATGGCGGCTTTAAAATCTGGGAAACATGTCATAACTACAAACAAAGGTCCGTTAGCGGTTGCTTTGCCTGCCTTGATGGAGTTGGCACAGTATAATGATGTGCATCTGAGGTTCAGCGGAACAGTAGGGGGCGGAACTCCTGTTCTAGACTTTGCTAAGAAATGTCTTTTGGGCGATAGGATAGTTTCAGTCAGAGGAATTCTTAATGGTACTACCAATTATATACTCTCAAGAATGACGAGTGAGAAATTGAATTTCGAGGAATGTCTTGCAGCTGCCCAGAAAGCGGGGTATGCCGAAGCAGACCCATCTATGGATATTGATGGGCTTGATGCAGCCTGTAAGTTGGTAATAATAGCCAACTGGATTATGAACCTTAAGGTTACCTTGAAGGATGTAGATGTGAAAGGAATTAGAAATGTTGCCTTGGAAGCTATAGATGCGGCGGAAAAAGATGGTTGCGAACTCAAGCTTATTGGCTCCATAAACAATAAACTTGAGGTAAAACCTCAACCAGTGCATAAAAAAAATCCCCTCTGCGTTAGTGGTGTGCTTAACGCTGTAACTTATGCATCTGAGCATGCTGGGGAAGAAACTATTGTCGGAAAAGGTGCGGGTGGGGTGGAAACAGCTAGTGCTGTGCTGAGAGATCTTATAGCGATAAAACGCTCATTAACTGCCTCGGTCGATACATACTGATTTCATTAAAAATAGATTAAGATTTAATAGCCTATTCTCGGTGATAAATAAAATCTGATAGCTTATTATCGATAATAGATAAATGGCTTTTTAGGCGAGAAATTTTATCGTTAATGACAACTAAATACTGTCAGCTTATTGTTCATGATAGACTAACGGTTTATAGTATATCTTTACTAATGGCATATCTTTCAATGTTTTCTAATGTAATCCTTTACGCATTCATCAATTTTGTTTCCAAAATGGAGCACAGTAAAAAAATGCTTGAACCATTCTTCGAACTTGATATCTGCGACAAAACTTTTGTGAACTATTTTATGTCTCAGCTTTAAAAGTTCTTTTAGAGCTTTTACAGGATTATCAATTACTGGAAAATCTGACACAATCCTTGTACTTGCTGCTTTCCTTTGTTTAAGTGAATCCAAACATTGGAATGTATCTATTTCAAATATCATGTATGCAGAATAAATAGACTCTAAGTTTTGGAAGTTATATTGTTCAGCGATTATGTCCCCTATTGTGCGTTTCTTGGTGATTACAGTTGCTACTTCTGATAATTTGATTTTTTTTATCTCCAATACTATGCTCCATCCATTGTGCTAACACTGTCACTTATTGCAGGGTTTGGTGCATTTCTGTTAGAGTTAATGCAAGTTATAGTCTGAGTAATAGCTAAAATTCAACTTTTGTTTCAACTGATAAACTAAAATGTCTAAAACAAGATTTTTTAGCCTCTATGTTACATCTAGTTCAGAGAGGTGTATAGAGTAGCGTCTAGGATGTCGGTTATGGCCTGTAAAAAGGTCATTTATCTATTATCGATAATAGGCTGGGATTTATTATCGTATTAGGAGCTCTTCTAACTAAATAAGCTGATAGAGGCTGAGACTGTTGAAATTGGTAATGAAATTCGGTGGAACATCGATAGCTTCGGGGCGGCACATTCGAAATATATGCTCCTTGATAGCTGGGACTTTAGCTCAGAAAAACAAAGTTATCGTTGTTGTTTCGGCGCTAGGAAATGTAACAGACGATTTAGTAAAAGCTTGCAGTTCCTCTGAAAAAGGAAATAAAAAACTTGTCTCAAAACACATTAAAAACATATCCAAAACGCATTTTTTGGCAGCGAAGACTACAATAAAAAACAAGGCAATTCAAAATAAAGTCAGCAGACAAATTGAAACGACAATATCTGAACTGGATAATGTTTTGAAAGGCGTTATTTCTCTGCATGAACTTACGCCAAGAGTTAGAGATTATGTTCTATCGTTTGGAGAAAGGCTCTCAATTATCTTAATTTCTGGCGCTCTGAATAGTCTTGGGATCAATTCGGAGCACTTTACGGGGAAAGATGCGGGTATTGTAACTGACTCTAATTTCGGGGAGGCTCGCCCTCTGACTAAAGTAACTCTCTATCAAGTTAGGAATAAACTTGCACCTTTAGTCGAAAAGGGGGTTACTCCTGTTGTTGCAGGTTTTATAGCAACAAATCAGAATGGGGTAACTACAACTTTGGGGCGAGGTGGCTCCGACTATACTGCAAGCCTAGTGGGTTCAGCTTTGGGAGTGGATGAGATCTGGCTTTGGACAGATGTAAATGGGCTAATGACCGCAGATCCAAGAATAGAACCATCCGCAAAAACAATTTCTGAATTGTCGTATCAAGAGGCAATTGAAATGGCTTACTTCGGCGCCAAAATGATGCATCCGCGGGCATTAGAAGCGGCCATGGAAAAAGGTATTCCAGTGAGAGTTAGAAATACTTTTAATCTAGACAATAGGGGAACACTAGTTCTAAAAAAGCAAAAAGCTGAGCCTAACACTATCGTGAAAGCAGTTTCGTTAATCCAAAAAATCGCCCTTATTACTGTTAGCGGAGCAAGTATGGTTGGAGCTCCTGGTGCAGCTGCAAAGCTTTTTGAAATCCTTGGAAAAAACAATGTAAATGTGCTGATGATATCGCAGGGTTCCTCAGAGGCAAATATTTCTTTTGCAATTCCTCGCGAAATGTCGGACAGGGTGTTAAATGCGCTAGAGATGAATCTGCTAGGTGGTGGTCTTGTTCGAGAAATTATCTCCGAAGATGATGTTTGTATAGTGGCTTTGGTCGGCGCCGGAATGAAAGGGATTCCTGGAGTTGCCTCGAGAGCCTTTGATGCGGTTGCGAGGAAAAAAGTCAACATTAGAATGATCGCTCAAGGATCATCTGAGCTTAACATATCCTTCATAGTCAAGGAAGCTGAAGGGGACGAAGCTGTAAAGGCTCTTCACAAGGAATTCCGTTTACAAAAAACATGAAACGCTAAAGCGTTTTTACTTTCTGTCAATCTTTTTTAAAATTTCTCTAGTGTTCTCTTTAACAATCTTGATTGCATCTTTCTTGTCTGAACCTGCTCCAATGGCAACCTTGAAGGCTTCTCCTTGAGATATAAAGTCTTCAGGCTCATGCGAGTCGGTATTAACTAAAAGCTTTGCTCCTGTTTTTTCGGACATTCTTACTATATGCCCATTTGTTAGACAATGACCTGCCCTACTTGAAAGCTCTAGGTAAATGCCTTTTTCTTTAGCAAGCTTTGCATCTTCTTTAGAAATTAACCCCGGGTGAGCGAGGATATTTACTTTGTCGGATTCAACTGCCTTATGATTTGTACCCGCTTCCACTGGCTCAACTATCGTTTCTCCATGTACGAGAACTAGCTTTGCGCCTAATTTTCTAGCTTTATTTGCTAGCTTATCTATGCTATTTGATGGGATGTGTGTGAGTTCAACTCCTGGGATGAGCTTTGTATTTTTAAAATACTTTCCAAGCTCTTCCGAGGCTTTAATCAACTTGGCAACCACTGAATCAATGTTCGATGAATCTACATGATCGGTTATGGCTATTGCCTCAAAATTTAGAGCTTCTGCTCTTCTAAAAATCTCGCTAGGTAACAGATCACCATCGCTAAGCAAAGAATGAATATGGAGGTCTACTCTTCTTCCAAGGTTTTCCATTTCAAAACTTCCGTAATCTTAAATTTATTCTCTTGAAGTTTCCTAAAGAAACAGGTTCTATAGCCGAGGTGGCAGGATCCATCTACCTGATTAACTTTAACTAGCAAAGCATCTAGGTCACAGTCAACATAAACTTCTTCTATAACCTGATGGTGACCTGATATCTCCCCTTTCTGCCAAAGACGCTTTCTCTCCGTACTCCAATAATGCATTATTCCAGTTGTTAGTGCTTTTTCAACTGCCTCTTTATTGGCAAAGGCAACCATTAATACATCCTGAGTTGCAACATCTTGGGTAACAGCTAGAATTAGTCCATTGTGTCGATAATTTAGTTGTTTGGCAATTTTATTCGCATCTTCTGGTTTAAGCTGCAGCATTTCTTTTTCCTCAAAGAATTTAATGAAGCTGTTCAATAGCTTTAACAGTTACCTTTATTGCTTAACTCAGTCTGGCCTTCACTGATCTAGCGTGAGCATGCAGACCTTCAGCTTCAGATAATGTAACTATAGTTCGCGCTAGCTTTTTAATCCCCTCTTTTGTAAGGCTTTGAACAGTAATCGCTTTTAGGAAATCACACACTGTCAAGCCTGAGGAAAAACGAGCGCTGCCGCCAGTAGGTAAAACATGATTTGAACCTACAGCATAGTCTGTAGCTGCAACCGGGGTATATTCACCAACAGAGACAGACCCTGCGTTATTAATAGTCCTCTTTACCCAGTGTAGGTCTTTGCCAAATACTGCCAAATGTTCTGGTGCAAAGCTGTTAATAAAATCCACTGCCGCTTTTTCATCATTAGCAACCGCAAGGATGCAGTTCTTAGCTAAGGCTGAACTAATAATAGTTTTTCTATCTTCAACCTCAATTAATCTTCTGATACTCCTATTCACTTTCGAGGCAAAATTTTCAGAAGTTGTAAGTAATATTGCCACAGAATTTGGATCATGTTCAGCCTGCGCAATTAAGTCAATTGCAACTATCTTTGAGTCAGCACTTTTATTTGCGTAGATAAGTATCTCACTTGGACCCGCTGGGAAATCTATTCCGACTTCTCCATATACGAGTTTTTTAGCCGCAGTTACGTATATGTTTCCAGGTCCAACAATTTTGTCAACTTTTTGAATAGTCTCAGTCCCATAGGTCATAGCTCCTATGGCTTGAGCACCTCCCACTCTGTAAATCTCGTTTACACCTGCACGTTTAAGAGCTATTAAAATAGCAGAGTTAATTTCACCCTTTTCTGAAGGCGGTGAACATGCAATTATCTTTCTAACTCCCGCAATCTTAGCTGGGATAACCGTCATTAGAGCTGTTGAGACATATGGGGCTTTTCCGCCGGGTATATATACGCCAACCGTATTGATCGGTTTGAAAATCTGTTTAACCTTTACTCCTTTAACGCTATCTAAAATCTTCTCTCGGGGAATTTGTTTTTTGTGAACTCTTTCTATCCGCTTTGCAGCTTTTTCTATGGCTCTAACAACCGGGGGTGAAGTTCTCGCATAGGCTTTTGAGATGTCTCGGTCAGTTACCTTAAGCTTCTTTGAAGTAAAAATGACTTTGTCAAAAAGTCTTTCATATTTTAATAGGGATTTATCCCCATTTTCTTTTATATCGGTTAGTATTTTTTGCACCGAATCTGAAATCGTGCTCAAGTTTTGCTGGTTTCTTTCGATTATCCTTTTGAGTTGAGCTGGCTTAAGCTCCTTAATTTTGACAAACTTGATCAATTTTTTCACTGTCATTATACCACCTTAATGGTGGGTCGTTTCAGGATACTTGGAATTTGTGTTACCCTTTTGTTAAAGCTTTTAGAAAGTGCCTTTCGCACTGGGAATATGACCTTTTATGCGCGGGTTGATTTCGATAGCTTGGGACAATGCAATCGCTACAGCTTTAAATGCTGCCTCCGCTTTGTGGTGGTCATTTTTTCCTTTTAGTAGAAGTAAGTGAAGGTTAAACTTTCCTGCCTCAGCGAAAGATTTGAAGAAATGATTCACCATCTCTGCAGCCATATCGCCCAGTTTTGTTCTTTTAAACTCTAAATTTGATTCAAAATGGGCTCTATCTGAAAGGTCAATAGCTGCTATAATTAGGACATCATCCATTGGGGTGATGGAAGTTCCAAATCTTCTTATTCCTCGTTTTTCACCAAGAGCCTTCATCAAGGCTTGACCTAAGGTTATTGCAACATCCTCTACCAAATGATGGTCATCGACATGTAAATCGCCATCTGCAGAAACTCTGAGGTCAATCAATCCGTGAAGCGCGAAAGAATTAACTAGATGATCGAGAAAATTCAGCCGGGTCACTATCTCATGATGTCCTTTTCCATCTAGGTTCATTTTAACAGTTATGCTGGTTTCTTTTGTCTTCCTTTCAATTGTCCCTTGACGCATTTTTCATTGCCTCCTCAGCTTCTCTTAAGGTGAAACTTGCATCATAAAAAGCCCTTCCAATCACAGCACCTTTTGCGCCTATTTTGGCCAAGGATTTAACGTCACTCAGAGATGAGATGCCTCCGGCATATATTATAGGTATCTCTGTTGCATCAATAAGTTTTGTGACGTTACTTAAGTTAATTCCTTGCATCATTCCTTCAACTGCAACATCCGTATAAAGAAAGGCAGCAATGTTGCAGTCTTGAAACATTTTTAGCGCAATCTTGGGTGATTGTTCTGTTTTTTGAATCCATCCTCTTGTTAGTATTCGGTTGTTCCTTGAATCTATTGCGATTATAATCTGTTTTGGATCTACTTTTTTCATTATTTCGTTTAGGAAAACAGGTTTTTCTATAATGCTGGTTCCTACGATGACCCAATTCGCTCCAGCTTCGATGAAGAATGTTGCATCTTTTGGCGTTCTGATACCTCCGCCAACCTCTACCGGAATGTTCATCTGCCTCACAATTTCG
>JBDRNN010000148.1:0-2075 GCA_043811145.1 Candidatus Bathyarchaeota archaeon | reverse complement strand
TGCAAAAACGGCCTTACCGCCACAATATGCTAATGATAACGAAAATTTTAAGTGGTCTGTAATCTTACTAAATGAAGCTAGGGATATGTCCAATCCACCTGGAGCTGAGAAACAGAGCAGTTTCAGCTTGTCGAAAGAAATAGAAGAAAAAATCTATACAAATACCGAAGAGGGGATAAGATTAGGCAAACTAGTTAGTGATGAATATCTAGATTTCCTACACCCCGAATTACGATATATGTTTAAGCAAAAACTCATCAAGGGGGCAGAAATCTGGTATGAAGGAATTCAAGACAATAATTCTGGGAATGTTATATCAGGTGTGCAGAAACAAGTGGAAGGGAATGAGCTGATTATGGAATGGATTGGGTGGTTTGATAAAAATGCGAAAAGTTTTGACGACAAGGTTTTTGGAGATTGAATTCGAAATATGGGTTCTATCCATAGATTCAATCAAAGTATGCCTGAAATTACCTTAAAAATTGACTAGTTTTATTTCCATCCCCTTTTTATAATTCTAAACGGAATCCAATATATCCTGCCATCAAAGGCATTGCTTGGGCATCGTGGGGTGTCATGTTGCTGGTCGGATAGCGTGCCGAAAGTAAACAGCTAGCATTGTTCTAATGTCTTTAGAGCTGTATTACTCCTATCCTGATAAGAATATCCCCAAACAGTCACAAGAGCCAACAATGCAGTTAATCCAATAAGAGTTGCAGTTAGCTTATTCAAGCTCTCTGAATGTTTGATAAAAGTCCATAGTTGCTTGTTGTTAATCATAACAGCCGGAAGATTTCCACTAAGAGCATTTATATCTGGAGTGGAGTTCAGCTAACGGTTGCCAGATAGCTTGAAGTTCTGTAAGGCAACGTTATCATGAAGAACAAGGAGGAAAAATCTTCGGTTCTTTTTAAAACACAATGTCTAGCTGTCAACTGTCAACTAGTGGGCATTTTGTCAACTTTCCCCAAAAGCCAAGTAAGAAGGAAGTCACAAAAATGCAGTGCTTGCTCAGCGTCAGACTTGTTTGCTTCCTCTTCTTTAACATGAGCTCCTATGTTTCCCAAATATTTAATATTGTCAGCTAAATCCTTGAGCTTATCGTCAAGTATCCCGCACTTAACCAATTCTTTAATCATGTCACATACTCTCTGGTTTGGAGAGGCCCCCTCTTCTATTAAGACCTTTTCTAGAAGTTTTCTTGACATTACGACTGACGCATTATAATAGCCATTCAAATAACAACCTAATGCCTCTTTAAAATTAGCAACGATTTCATTCGATAATTGGACTTGTTCTCTCAGCCCTTCAATTGTTAAGTATTTATCTTGTACCTTTGTCTCAGACATTAGCTCTTCCGGCTGAATATTTGACCAAATACCGCCATCGGCAAATAGGTATAACTTGGTATTTTTAAAAAAGCAGCTATGTGCAACTGCCTGAACTTTATATTCGCGCTGTTTACCATCAACCCTTAAAGTGATAGTGACTTCGAATTCATTAGCTTTATCAGAACATCGCTCAGAAGGTTTTTCACCTTTTACTTCATTGGAGATAGATACTTTTTTGACTCTTCTGAACGCCTTCATCAATTATCTTTCTCTCGTTTTACTGTTACCCTCATCCTACTTGCGGTGAAATTCTATCCATCACATTGTATCCTGTCAAGTACCACCTAGAATAGGCTTTACTGCAAAGTGGTTGGTATCCGTCCAAATAAATAATTAGGGGGGATATCTGTGCCTAAAAATAGGGTTTAACGAACTGTTCGTGTGCGGGGGCAATTTGCGCAATAAGGCTTTGTCTCGCTAAACGTGTTAGCCCATTTACAAGTGCCATAACGACGACGGGATGGGTTTGTTTCCAACACCCTATGTCTTTGTTGCGGGGTGAGAATGCAATCTGTGGAGAAACCTTTCTTAGTCATTTGAATATTATTTTATGGCGGTGTGTGCTAGTCAGTCAATACCCCAACATGTTGCACGTCTATTTGAAAGGGATAATTAGGTTTGCCTTGATGCTGTCCTCCGAGACTAATTGTCCCATATATCCTCTAAAACCATCTATCAATCTTG
>JBDRNN010000147.1:0-5855 GCA_043811145.1 Candidatus Bathyarchaeota archaeon | reverse complement strand
CTCAGGAAGACGCCCTGAAGAAGGGTGTGATGGACGGTAAGAACCTAATTTTAGCAAGTCCAACTGCTTCTGGCAAAACTTTAATCGCAGAGTTATGTGCACTTAAACAAATCCTTGAAAAAGGTGGAAAAGTTCTATACCTAACACCCCTAAGAGCATTGGCATCTGAAAAGTTTACAGATTTTCAGAAATATGCCCAATTAAGAAAACCCAATGGAGAAAAGGTAAAGTTAACTATTTCAACAGGAGATTATGACAGTAGTGACCTCTATCTTGCAAAATGTGATATGATCATCGCCACAAATGAAAAGGTTGACAGTCTACTAAGGCACAGATCGCCTTGGATAAAGGACGTATCCCTCGTTATTGCTGACGAGATTCACCTCCTCCACGATGGAGGCAGGGGACCAACATTAGAAATTGTACTTACTAGGCTTAGACACATGAATCCCGGAATTCATGTTCTGGCTCTAAGCGCAACTATCAGCAACGCGAAAGAAATTGCAGGATGGCTTGATGGAGACTTTGTTGTCAGTGATTGGAGGCCAGTACCCCTCAGAGAAGGTATACTTCTTCACGATGAAATCTTCTTTAAAGATGGAGGAGCTATCAAGGTTCCCCAATTTCACTCAAACCTAGCCATAAAGCTAGCTGTAAAAACCATAAAGGAAGGCGGACAGGCCTTAATCTTCGCTGAAACTAGAAAGGTTGCCGTTAAAATTGCACAGAAAGCGACAACAGCCATTAAAGATCTTCTCACTAGGAGCGCAAAAAGGTCATTGAAACTAGCCGCTGATAAAATTATAAATACTGGTGAAAAGACGAAGCTCGGTGAGACTATTGCCAATCTCGTTGAGAATGGTGTTGCTGCGCATCATGCTGGAATACCTTATTCCCACAGGAAGATTATCGAGGATAACTTTCGAAACGGTTTGATCAAACTCATAGCGGCTACGCCAACCCTTGCTGCGGGGGTAAATCTTCCTGCTAGAACCGTTATTGTCAACAGTTATGTAAGATATGAAGCAGGTTATGGACGGATGGAGATACCTGTTTTTGAATATAAGCAAATGGCTGGAAGGGCCGGTAGACCAAAATATGATGAGACTGGGGAGGCTATTCTAACCGCTAAAACTTTTGATGAACAGGAGTATTTAATGAAATCTTACATTTGTTCAGAACCTGAAAAAATAGAGTCTAAGCTGGCTATAGAAAAAGTTTTAAGGAGTCATACGCTGGCCACGATTGCTTCTGATTTCGCCAGAACTGACCAAGAACTTTTCGATTTTTTCAGTGAAACTTTCTATGCCTATCAATATGGAGTTGAAATAATCAAAACTCTCATTTCCGCCGTGCTAAAATATCTCCTTAAAAATGAACTGGTGAAGTATCGTGGCAAGTATCTGGAAGCTACTAGCTTTGGCAAAAGAGTATCCCAACTATACATCGATCCTGAGTCTGCGGTTATAATTAAGGAAGGTTTGCTCAATAGGCCACTGGTCTTAACTGATATAAGTTTTCTTCAACTTATCTGTCACACACCTGATATTACTCCCAAGTTTTACCCCTCTCGTAAAGATATGCGCGATCTTCAAATCTTCATGGATGATTATAGGGACGAGTTTATGTTTGAACCGCCAGATCCTTGGCAAGATCATGTAGAGTTTGAAGTTTTTCTTGGCGAGCTAAAATGTGTTAAAATTCTAAATCATTGGATTGAGGAGACTAAAGAGAACGATCTCCTTGAATACTTCGGAGTTGAACCTGGCGATCTCCACAGACTGATTGAAGCTGCTAACTGGCTTCTTTTCGCCACCTATGAATTAGCACGTTTATTCAAGCATCGAGATCTTCTCCCAAAAATCAGTGGAACAATAATCAGAACTAGAAATGGTGTAAAATCCGAGCTTTTACCGCTTGTAGCGTTGGAGGGCGTTGGAAGGATAAGAGCCAGAGCCCTGTTCGATTCAGGTTTCAGAAAGATAGATCTATTGAAACGAGCATCCTTGTCTGAGCTGATTAAAGTTCCTGGAATCCGTTCCACTGTAGCTATGAAAATAAAAAAGCAGGTTGGGGGCTTAATTAAGCGAGAAGAGTTTGAGGCTTTAAAAACTGAAAGAGCTGAGCAAAGAACTCTTTCTGAATTTTAGTTGATGCAATAGTGCATCTACGCGGAAGCTTTAATAATCGCTAGAAGCTCATCCTTATTCTAACTTAACAGGTGCGATGTCTTTGCCTACATGGGGATATTCGGTTAAGAATTTGGATCCGACTAGAACAGCCATAGCTAGCGCAAGGGATCTTAGAATCTCCCCCAAAGCCGCTAGGGAGATCTGCGGAGCTATTAGAGGAATGAGGTTAAGTAAAGCTAAGGTTTTCCTCGAGGAGGTTGTTGCGTTGAAGACGGCGGTTCCTTTTAAACGCTACCGGAAGGAGATGCCACACAGAAAAGGCTTGCAAGGTTGGTGTTCTGGTAGGTATCCAGTTAAATCTGCTAAGGAAATTTTGAAGGTTCTTGATAGTGTGGAGGCAAATGCAGGGGAGAGAGGACTCGATCCTGATCGGTTGAAGTTAATTCATGCAGCAGCACAAAGATCATTTAAAATTAAAAAATATATCCAGCGAGCCTTTGGGAGGAGCTCACCGTTCTTCCAGGAGTTAACTCATGTGGAAGTAGCCGTATTTGAAATATAGACAATAACGCAATTTAAGATCTGATAAACTTTCTTATCCATACGGTCGATAAACTTAATATAATTCATTAATCTCTTTACTTGGGCAAAAAGTGTGTGGTAGCACACACTTTAGGAAAATAAAGAACACGTTATCGCACTCTTTACACAATTTTTTCACTGTTTTTTAGGTGGAATAGAGGAATTCAAAACTGCAAAGGTTAAATTTTAACTTTTTATTGTTTTCCCTCTTTTACTCGGTAATTTAGAATTTCAGAGGAAATGTTTCACAGGGGGGTTAGGGTTCAGATTTTTTTGTTTCTTATTTCTTTCTTTAATTCGTCAAGCCTTTGTCGCAGATTTTTCTTTAGCCGAGGCACCTTCTTAATTTAGCTGTCTCCAAGTAAGCTTTTATCGCTTCGCTATTTTCCCCTTCCAAGTAAGATAGCAAGAAATTATTTGAAAAGTTCTCATGCTTTCTTTGACTTGTGTTCTTCGGACCGAGTTTGACACCGAGACTCCCCTCAACTGTCTTGAGGTCGTCCAAAAGCTTTGTGAGAACCGTTTTTAGCTTCTCTCCGCTCATTCCTGCCCTTTCAGCTACTTTCTTGTACATATCCATGAGCATGTTTATGTTCTTCCACGAAAGGTAGTTTCCCACAGTGTTAAGATCATTTTTCATATTGATGTAGTATCTTTCAAGGATGCCCCATTCTTCCTCTTTTAGATCGTTCAAAATCTTACTACCTATGAACTCTGGCGGCATTCCCAAGGAATATAAGGCTGCTGCAAAGGGTATTGCTCTTGGAAGAACCACACCTCTCACATTTCTGCTGTAGCCGAAAAGTCCTATATGAAGTTTCCTTTCCCTCCTTCGAGGAACGTAAGAAGCAATACTGTTCACAAGCGGAGCGAGTTCTTCCACTATACTCTCATATCTTTGCCTGAACTTATGGAGTGTTGTAAGTAGAATCTTTTCTTCATGAGGCTCTATAAGAATTGGTTCTCTGTTAGGCAGCCTGTTATTGAGAAGGCTTACAACCTTTTTTGTCCGTTCGAGAGGGTAATCATATTTTAAGGCAGATTGAATAGTGACGGTCGATAATCCTTTATACTCGCTGAGAAAGCCTTCAAGATTCTCAGGAGATAGATGGCCCCGAAAGGGCATTGATCCTACACCTAAGATTGGATATATTGGTATTTCTCGCTCTTTCTCTAAGGACTTTAGTTTTGAAAGGGCTAGTTTGGAAAGCAGAACTGCAGAGAAGAGACCATAGTTAAGCGCTGGATCAGACCTTGCAATAAAAACCCTGATGGTGCTGGGTTTGATTGCATCTATGTATGTCTCCACGATCCTATCGATGATTAAAATGCTGTCATAATCCTCTATGAGGGGAATTACTTGAATGCTTTTAGGCTTGAAGTGACCAACCCAATCTTTGACTTTTATTAATCCGTCTAGCTCTACATCCTCAACCGCAACTATAGCCTTCTTATAGTAATCATAAAGCCGAATAAGCTCGCTACCCTTTCTCGTGAATGGAAGTATGACCTCGAATATAGGTGCTATCTCGTTCTTGTAGAAGGTTGATGCAACGTCATAAGCTACTGTAATATTTTGGAGAGTTTCAACCAATACCTTTTTCTCCACAGCTTCGAGGCTAGGATTAGGAACTCTATATGTGAGGAAGAAATCTTTTCCAATCACGTGCTCCTTAAAATAGTCCCCATGTTTGCTCAACAATTTTCTTATAACACGTGTATCGACATCCTTTCCATCAGAATCCCACATGACCTCGTGACAGCCAAGAGTTTTGTAGGCGAAATAGGCCTCGTAGATTTCCGCATCTCCCCTGATAATATCACCATCACACCAGTCAGGGATGTGTACATTGTCTGGATGCTGAGTAGACATGGTACAAGGTATTTTTTTGTCTTCATTTGGCCCGTCTATCATAGGTTAACACACAAGCAAATGAAGGTCATTCAAACCTAATAATATATTTTAATAAGGCAAAGAGTCCGTGAAAAATATTTCCTAGAACTGTTGGTCTTACTAGTTTACAGGATTGAAACGCCGATTGCCACACTTGACAAGAACATAATACCAAATAGTATGAAGATTGCAGACGCAACAACTTTCATTTTTTTCATGGGGATAACTTTTGAGATTTTGAATCCAATTATTATTCCAACCACAGTTAGGACAATGTAGGCGAGCATTACACCTGTAAAGACCAGAATTGGATCCGCATATCTTGCAGCAAGAACTATTGTCGCCAGCTGCGTTTTATCCCCCAACTCCATCAGAGCGATTAACGAGAAACTGGAGAGAACAGCATACCTGCCATATTTTATCTTAGATTCTTCTGTTTTAGAAATCAGAGTGTAAACTCCGAATAGGAGAAAAGCTATTCCTGAACCGATTCCAACCCAGAAGAGTGGAAGATATTCAGCTATTGCTCCACCAATCAGCACACCTATTCCATTTATTAAAGCAAATGCAGTTACAGACCCCGCAAGAATTAATAGCGGTTTATATCTGGAAGATAATGTTATCACAGTAAGCTGTGTCTTATCGCCCAATTCAGCTACAGCGATTATGGCAAATGAAGCCAGCAGCGGCGTAAAATCCAGCAATTTTATCTAACTGAAAACAATCAAACTGACTTAAGATTTTATAACAGATGTCTTCAGCATCCATGTTGGTTTTCATAGGATTGCTGGGCATATCCGCAAACTAGCAGAGTAAGCTATCATTCGCCCCACTTTATCTTAAGGGGCTTCTCCTTAGACTGTTCCTGTTTTCTGCGTTCTTCTTCCTCTTCTTCTAAGAAAGCTTCATAGCTTCCACAATGCTCCTTGATTATATCATAGGCATAGTTCTTCAGACATTCACCATGATCCTTACACAGCTTAGAAAATCGTTTATGAAGTTCATCATCTAACGGAATAACTAACGATTTAGGCATATGTTATCACCTCTGTTAACAGTACATACAGTACCTACAGTACTTGCTACTCCTACTGCTAGTAGTCCTAGTAGCAGTAGACACATTGAAAACACCTCTGAGTACACAACTCATGATTCTTAACTGCCAAAGTTTTAAGCTGACTTTTTGGGGGGCTACTCAAGCCTGCTCCAAAAAAGTTTGGATTCTTATTCAAGATAAAACTATGACT
>JBDRNN010000146.1:0-5292 GCA_043811145.1 Candidatus Bathyarchaeota archaeon | reverse complement strand
GTATTTCCTTATGCTTCATATTCTCTATGGGGTATAACCGCATTTCACCGAATCCCGAACTCCAACCCAGCATCTTTATAGACTTGGGCTTGCGTAGGAAATCAGGAAGATATTTTCGGATGTCTACTGTATACCCATCAGAATCTTTAACAGGAATGTAGATACGTTCTGCGTCACAACCAAGTCTGAATGACTTGATTGTATCAAGGATGAGCCCACGTTTTTCGGTAAGAAAATGCAACATACGCTTCGAGCGTAATAAGAGTTCTTGTGATTTAGAAACAACATCATTTGAAATGGTTTTATATAAACCCATAGCAACATTTATGTCTTTCTCGCATTCTGATAAACTCTTATTAAAACGTTTTGCGTGGAATTGAAACACATTGCCGCCTTCATGACACGTGCCAAAACACTTCCACAAACCCGTCTTTTTATTTACTGAGAATGATACAGTGGTTTCGTCCCCGTGAAAGGGACACCTACCGTGAAGTTCCTCAGCATTTTCAGATGTCACATCTAATTTTGCAACATCCTTATAGTATCTCTCGAAGTTTAGTTTCAAATGCCTACCCCTTATTGTTCTTTCTCAGGATGCTCTGCGTCTACAGATACATTCATTGTCTTGAAAGATCTATAGAAACCCATTGTTGTCTGGTATTCCGCTTCAGACACGAAGCCGATGGGCTCTATAAAATAATTGAAGAAACTGTATGTATCTTTCTTCTCTACCACTGTACTGATTTTGTAACGTTTTCCGAACATTGCTATGCTTTCACCCGTATATATTGCAAGTGAAATCAACTTCTTGCCCACTTTTAATTTAGTGCGGCTCATAGCAAGTGCAGAAGGTGCCTCATCCCCCTTTATAAGAATAGGGAAATTATAGTACAACGTGCACTTCGGGCGTTTCTTCCTGTCATCTTCTTCGTCACCGTCGAACTTGCCAAAAGGACACTCATTACAGGTATTTATTGCTTTGGGAAAACCTGTAATTTTTAGGCTTTTGGCTATTTTCAACGGCGCGTTCGGGTCTTTGGGTTTCTTTGCGTCATCTGAAGAACAGAGTACAGCGTTGCCTTCATCTCTGTCCTGCCAGAACATACGGGACTTGAAATGTAGTAACGGAACAAATTCCAAACTCTGTCCGTAGTTATGTCCCGTGAGTGAGTTAATCATGTCACCCGGTTTTGCTTTGCCATTACTTACCTCAGGTGATAAAGCCTGCATCAGTTTTATCCTGGGCAATATAATGTCCGTGCATTCAATGTTCTCCAGACCCATTGATGCACCATTCTGGAGATATGAAGGTACTAATGCACCTTTTTTATTTCCAGTTTTGGCAAGTGATGCTGTTTCTTTTTCTTTATGTTTCTTGGACATACTATTTCTACCTCCGTATCTTTACCACAGGTTTTGGAAATACAGTTACACCTTTTGGCAAAGTGTTTTTATTCTCAAGTTGCTCTTTGCAGAATGCCTTGAGTGTTTGGAAACTCACGGTCTCTTTTATCAGGTCTTTAAACCCATTATCACGGAGCCAACCAAAGAATGTTGGCTCATCTTTGACATCTGGGAATATGTCTGCTACAAGAGTACACGTGCCTGCCTTTTCTACGGAGAACTTTGTTATGTCCCCGTGTTCCATAAGCTCAACGAATTCTGTATTGAACTCGTCCATCTCTTTGTTAAGATTGGTAAGCTCCTCCTTAAGCTTATTCTTTTTGTCTTTGTATGCTCTGAGACGTCTTGCAAAGTCCGCAAGCTTCGGAGATACAACAGGTGATTCTTTTTTCTTCTTTTCTTTTCCTGCCATAATGGACTCTCCACTCTGTGACATTATAATAGGTACACTTTAGTTCTCAAGCATACCTATCTGGAACATCTTTGTTCCACATTTTTCGCATGCTGCTTGAATTGCGGGCCGGCCATTTTTCATTTTGACTTGTTTTGCATCAATCGCATTTCTTTTGGCTTTGCATTTAAAGCAATACAATTTTAAACCTTTGGCGCTGGGCATGTAAATCACCTCCTCAGTGTGTGACATCCATCTACTTTTTATTTTATAACAGTTGTGCATCATCAACCATATCTATTACATCATTAATGAATATGACTTCCTTTTTAATAAGATATCTTGTCAATAATAAAAGATACTTATCCATTACCTCAATGCGTTTTTCCATATTCTCATCAATAATACCACCATCACCACATACACTGAAAAAATGGTCCATGTAATTCACTGAATTTTTTGGTGAGAGTTTAATTCTTAAGTCATTCTTTTCAGAATCTAACATAACATCCTCCCTATATATTACGGACTATATACCTGTCAAGATGGAAATTATACAACAGGACCCGTATACCTGACAGCCCGGGCTCAATTAGTTTCATTGCTATGACATTAAGTATTATAGCACCCGATAAAAGAATGAAGTCTTTTGTAGCATCAAAGTCCTTCAACTTTACAGTCATCTCAGCAATCACACGGTCAGTTGCGAACACATTTACTTTATCCTGTGTGAGTATTACAAGTTCACCAAAGGCTTTGGCTTTGTCAACATCGTGCCCACCCTGATTAACCACGTACACGATAGGCTTCCTAGTAGTTTCCATCGATAATCTCCCTTATGTTGTCAATTACTATGTCTGCGAAGTTCTGCTTACTGCTGAGTATCTTTATAATACTCTCATCAATTGTCTTCCTTGCAATGATATCTATTATAGTAACATTATGCTTGAGTCCGATGCGATGAACCCTGTCCTCTGCCTGCAACCTGTTGGCAAGTGAATAGGTATTGGTGTAGAATATCTCGTATTTAGCTGCAGTCAAAGTAATGCCTAGTCCTGCTGTCTGTATCTGACCTATGAATACTTTGCACTCGGGATCATTCTGAAATGTATCAACCGCCTTTTGACGTTCATTCGCTGGTACACTGCCGTCTATCTTCACGAACTGCAGTTTCAAACTGTTGCACATTTCAGATATCTGTGCTATGTTATCTACGAAGTTACACCAGATGACTGTCTTCGAAGGCATTATGTCATCAAGTGTATCTTCAAGTTCCTTCATCTTCGATGAACTCTTCATTCGTATAATACTACCAGAATCTGTTTTTAAGAAGCCCGAAGTTACTTGACTCAATTTTATCAGCTTTGTCAGAATTATTGTAGCTGATATTTTTGACTTGCCAATCTCTATGAGAATGTTATCCTTAATTTCCTGATACAAGTCATCTTCCTCTTTATTAAGGGTGATATACTTCTTCTCATACACCTTATCAGGCAAGTCCAGGCATTGTTCTTTAGTGAATCGAAGCGAGCAGGAATATATCTTCTTCTGCAAGTGGTCAAGGTTCTGATATGACACAATCTGCTTCGCTTGGAATCCACCCATTACAGCATATGTATTTCTGAAGGCATAGTACGATGATCCGAATATATTGGGGTCAAGAAATTTGTACTGCGAGTAGATATCAATAGCATTCTGTGTTATGGGTGTACCGGTCATTATGTAACGGAACTTGACTGCCCTGCCTAATGTATGAACTGCTTTAGAACATTGAGCATTGGGGTTCTTTATGCGGGTTGATTCATCACATATTATAGCATCGAATCCGCGTTCAAGTAACACCTCTATAAGACTATCTACGGCTTCATAATTGATAATCACGATATCATTCTTCTTATCAAGTATTATCTGTTCTTTTGATGTGCGGCTACCTGATACTATTTCCGCTTTGAATTCTATAGGTGAGTGCAATGCGAACTCACGCTTGATAACTTCAGTAATAGAATTCGGACATATGTAAAGCATACTCTTAACAAGCTTTTTCTTATTAAGGTATGCCATTGCGTCCGCTATTATCTTGGTCTTGCCCAATCCCATTTCCAAGAACAATCCCACATTTGCCGGTGGTTTATATGTGGAATCGTCCTGACTTGCAGTGATGTAATTGAAGCAGGTTATCTGATGGTCGTAGGGCTTGGTTTTAAACTCGTAGTCTTTTGGTTTGTACTTATATTTTTTCAGCACATCAACTTTCAACAAGTCCTCTTCCTTGTGTGATGTGATGTTATCTTTAACCCATTTACTAGCAGCATCATCATGCTCTAATGTTAAGAATGCAGACCTAAGTTTAGTATAATTGTCACGATTGATTGGCACTGTCCAAGTATGAGACTCTGGTTCATACTTGCGACCCGGTATTACTTTGACAAGTTCTACGAGAACAGGTGAGTAGTCAAAGCTTACTACGAAACAGCTACTTTTAATTTTTAATGTTGCCACGAAAGCCCTCCTTACTTTTTATTTACCAACGGCCTCGGCCCTGCGGCAAATAGATAACACCCTAAATGCCGCGGGCTCGTAGGCTTATACTATTTAACTTCTGCGGATTTGTCAGTATCAGGAATGTTATTCAGTGCTGCAGTTTGCTTTGCAGCTTTCTTCGCGATTTTCGCGGCCTTCTTGTCTTTCTTGTCTGCAGGTTTGGTGGGCTTGTCAGCTTTCTTCTCGGCTTTTTTAGCAAGCTTCAAAGCTTTCTTCTCAAGCCGCTCAAGTTTCTTTCTGGCCTTGCGAAGAACGCATTCTATTTTTTCCTTAGCAATTACTTCCTTAATAAGGGGTATGTTTTCAGCACCCATTACTACAAAGCAACGTCTGCGGAAACCACACTTGAGTTCTTCGAACTGCTTGTAGGTTTTGATTGTTTTGAAGAGCGCTATCTTCTCTTCATTGGTCATCTTGGGTTTCTTCGGAGCTCTTACCTTTGCTTTTTTTGGAGCAATTGCTTTCTTTGTGGCAGGTTTACTTTTCATTTTGTCCTCCGTATTTTATTTTGTATGTCTACTGCCGGACTGCAGTTCATCACCTCCCGCCATCACCTCCCGCTTCGTGATTATAGAGTGATTATAGAGTGATTATAGAAATATTATACCAAATCTCAAAACCCTTGTACATAGTATTTCAAGATTATTTTTATAGAAATTCTACATCAATTTCTATATGTATGTTTCTACATTACTCTTTTGGATAATACATTTCTAACATCATTTATAAATACAGCGAGCCACTCATCCACCCCTACCCCGGGATCTCTATGCATTATAGTATCAACGACGTTCAATACTAAATTGGGATAGGGATTGGTCTCCACCGCGTTCAATGTCCGTCGTACAACCTGTTTCCCTCCTTTATAACCCACGAATACGGGTTTACCCTCAGTCCAGTCTATGGAATAGCAATCAACTTCATATTGACATTTAAAATCAATCACCTGTTTTTCC
>JBDRNN010000145.1:0-2214 GCA_043811145.1 Candidatus Bathyarchaeota archaeon | reverse complement strand
TCACAGAGATAGGTTCCTTCAATGTCATCCAGGTTTTCGGACCAGCTACCGCACTGTTCACAGTATCCGGCTAAAGGAGCGGACTCTGAACCATCTTCATCCACTTCAGTTTCTCGTTCTATACGGGCTTTCTCTTGCATGTTATCGAGAAGCTCAGGCGTTATAGCTAAAATGTCCTTGCTGGAAATTATCCCCACGATATTTCCTTTGTATATGACACCCATCCTTCGGATATCAAGTTTACTCATTCGTCTCGCCGTTTCAGTTAGTACTTCATCTGGCTCTACGGTAATCAGGGGCGTTGACATGACTTCCTTAGCGGTTAATTTACTTGGCCGGATGTTCTTAGCTAAAACGCGTTTCACAAGATCGCTTTCGGTTATTATGCCGAGAGCCCTACCATCTTTGCTAGTTACGATGATGCAACCCAGTCGCCCATCGATCATGAGTTGCCCTGTTTTGTCAACGGGGGTGTCCTCGGGGACGGTTGCTGCGGGACTGGACATAACGTCCTTAACTAGCATTCGGGTCCTTAATCCTATTTCAGCCATGATTCACCAACCTCAATATGAAATGATTTGAAAGGACTATTAAATTCTTGCTGAGTTTAACGGGAGTGATGTCCTTCGCAAGATTCCTTTTATTCAACATTTTTAAACGTTTTCATTCTTTCAGAATAGGTAACATAGAATACCACTTACAGACAGGGTTGCGTGCACAGTCGGTGGTCTTCTTGTACGGTCCGTGTAAATAAAAAACTAAAATGTACACATTGTTTTCAAGTTTCCTCTTTTTTCGCCACGAAACTTGAAACATTTTCTTCAAGTTGCGATGTGAGGCTGGTTATCTTTTCAATTTCTTCGGTTCTCTTCCTGACAGCCTCTGCAACGAACTCGGTTACGCTTCTGTAACCTAGGTCAACTCTAGTCTTAACCAACTTTTTCACCTTAGCATATAACCCTGAGGGAAGGTTCACCGAATCATATCCTTTCACGGGCATACTACCGTCACCAAATAGAAGGGGCAACAAGCCTGCCTTTTATGTCTTTTGCTGTTCAAACGAAGTCAACACATAAAGATGATTTTTACCAATGTGTCATACAAAATGTGAAAATTGAATTGTTTGGAATCAAAACAGTAAAAAGAAAATAAAAAAGTATGAAACATATGGATCGTATTGTTGCATTAACCCGACATAAATCACTTCTGCCCTTAAGTAGCATTTCTTACCTGACACTACTTTCTTAACGAATTTAATCGTATATTACACTTGTGAACACGCACATTTTGAATGCAGTGGACGGACACCTGAAAAGTGGCGGGCCCGCGGGGATTTGAACCCCGGGTTTCCGGCTTCGGAGGCTTGCACACCGTCCTTTTTGGATGGTTCAGCGCCTTAATCCTGTCTGGGCTACGGGCCCCATTTGCACTCATCCAGTCCCTTTGTATAAATTAAGCTTTGTTGCCCGAGTCTCCGCAAGGCCATATTTTTGAAGAGTTTTAGGAGCCTATGAGCGTGCTGGTCTGCTCGATCTCTTCAATCTGCCGTATATCTGTGATGATCTTGTCGAGATGCCCTAAAGTTTCAGCTTCGATGCGGACGATTAGGTCCCATAGTCCATAAGTAACAAGGACCTCCGTGACTTCTTTCATTTTTCGAATCTTCTGGGCAACGGTGTGTTCAGCTCCTCGTTTTACGTTAGCAAGGAAGTATGCTTTCACAATTTCTGGCATAACATTTCACCCCCACAGGCACATGGTTGAAAAACGTACTTAAAATCTTTGTAAAATAAGAGAGCGGTTATGTTTCAACTAGGTCTTCCATTATCCACCAAGCTTTTCTTTTTCCAGATCTTTCTCCGGGATAGTATTCGATGATGGATTTTCCATGTTGCTTTTTTGATGATCTTTCAATTTTTCTGAGGCGGTTTAGAACAAGCCAGCGGTTGGTTTCCAGAAATTCCGCAAGCTCGGTGGTTGTGGCTCCTCGGTGATCAAGAAGGTAATCCACTAGTTTATTGTCAACGTTGTCGATGCAGAAGGTGTGTGGGTTTACCTTGCCGCCTTCGTGTGTGAGGATTTCAAGTT
Organism: Candidatus Bathyarchaeota archaeon; assembly: GCA_043811145.1. Classification (GTDB taxonomy): domain Archaea; phylum Thermoproteota; class Bathyarchaeia; order Hecatellales; family Hecatellaceae; genus JBDRNN01. The sequence continues at coordinate 126 of JBDRNN010000145.1, read as the reverse complement.
TAGCCATGTAATCTTTTATCTTGTTTACCTCATTTTCTAGCTGATTGACTTTCTGTTCCAGCCCTAGGATTTTGTCTGGTCGTGGGGTTTTCTCCAGTTTCTCGAGTATGGCTTCTCGTATGAAGG
>JBDRNN010000144.1:0-2109 GCA_043811145.1 Candidatus Bathyarchaeota archaeon | reverse complement strand
ACTGCGCAGAAAAATTGCTTGGGTTTTGGGTTATTATGCGGTTCACGGTTGGTTGTCTGCATCTGTATGTAAAACTCTGAAACCAGTTATGCCTATTCTTACTAGGGGGTTAGTAACAGCTCTCAATGATACTCATTATCTTGTACGAGCAACAGCGGTGGATTCATTAGCTAACCTAGTATCGAGTTGCGCAAAAAAAAGGCTCAAAACAACTATATTGCAATTTGTACAACTTTTAAATGACAAACATCGAGAAGTTCGTATTGCTACTGTGAAGTCGCTAGGAAATATGGGACAAATTGCAGCTTTTCTGCTTCTTATTGCATTGAGAGACTCCGACTGGAGGGTGCGAGAAGCTTCTATAAAAGCTCTAGGAAAATTGGGGCCAAAAGCACGTCTTGCAATCCCAGCATTAACAAATGCTTTAAAAGACCTTCATATCAGTGTTAGAATCGCTGCAGCTTTAGCGTTATGTAAAGTTCAAAAGAGCGGTTAAATTTCTATATTTGGCCTTACTATTTGCTCGATGGACAAGGCTGACTAGAATTTTCTCTTAAATTAAAAGTAGAAGAGCACCTCCCTTTGCCATTAAAAGCTTGATCACACTTGATCATCAATAAAAAAAGCTAGACAGTCATGCTTCAACTAATACCTTCTAACAACGCGTATTAACAATGGTAATAACTCAATCCTCACAGAATCTGTTCAAAAAATATACTAGTAAATTTCTTGACTAGTGGAAAGCTTCTCACTTTAATGAGAAAAGCAAAATGAGCATATCAATTGAAGGACATATTAAAGGTTTTATTTTAACTGTAAAAGTTGAGCAGCAACTCTCTCCAAATACAGTTTTGGCATACAGTAAAGACTTGAATCTTTTTGTATCTTTTCTGATATATAGGAATTAACCGGATAATAGAGTCACGGGATAGTGCTTAGGAGTGGAGTTTAAATTTTTGCGAGAAAGTAATGGAGGCGAGATAATGGTGAAGACGTGATAGCCTTCTGAGGAGGATTTTCTTTTGGTGATCATCCAGATTAGCAGATTTAGCAGCAAAAGCTCTTAATTGAGATAATATGTAGGCTGGGTCGATGGATTGGCGATTTTCTTTTGGGAGCAGGTTTCGTTCGGTAGTCCACTTTTTTTCCAAGACATCCATAGCCGCAAGGTATTCATTTCTGAGATGAGAAGGGGTGACCTTGGCATATCTTAGAGACATCTCGATCCTTTTATGACCTAATAATTTCATAATGGAAACGATGCTGACACCGCCGGTGAGAAGTGAGGTGGCGTAAGTGTGACGTAGTCTGTGGAAGGTGATGGGTTTACCTTGATCGGTGGTAAGGTGGCCAAGCATCTTTTTGAATTGATGACGGAGAAGAGGATAGACATAAGTAGAGACATCTCCTTTGAAGCCGATTAGACGTGTTTTGTCACACTTCCCCTTTTTAATAGGGTAGCAGTCTTTAATTTTCTGAATGAGTTGGATAGTTTCATGGTTAAGAGGAACAAGCCTTTCATTATCCAGTTTGCCAATGGGGACTTTGAGAAAGTGTTCATTTTTAAAATTAGTAAACAGACAATCCCAGGGCAGATTGATGAGCTCACTGATACGCAGGCCGGTAAGCCTTAGTAAGAGGAAAAGAGGAGCGTATGGAGAACTGGATTGGCGCAACTTATTTTGTAGAAGAGAGTCAGTTTCACGAAAGAGTGGTTTAGGGAGATATTGGGGTATTTTAGGGAGATGAGCGTTGTCCAAAACCACAAGGAGATCTTCATTGATGATACCGTTTTGAACTTCCCATCTGAGATACTTTCTAACACAGATGAGGTAGTTGAGCTTTGTGAATGGAGCGAGCTGTTTGCGATTAAGATAAGCCATATAACATTTGAGAACGGATTTTTGAAGAACAGCAATATGCTCTTTATGAATGGCATTTGTATGGAAGATATCACAGAGAAAGTTTTGAAAATGACGGAAACATAAAAGTGTCATTCTGAGTGAAGCGAAGAATCTTGTTATTTCTAACACTTAAGATCCTTCAAGGAGTTTACCCTCGAGCGTAGCGAAGGGTTCAGGATGACAACAATAAGGTGTTTTTCAACAG
>JBDRNN010000143.1:0-14795 GCA_043811145.1 Candidatus Bathyarchaeota archaeon | reverse complement strand
ATGGAATTGACAGCGCATCCAAGTTAGTAGAACAAGCCTTTGGAAGCGTATCCGGCCATTATATTGGCAACGGTGGGCTGTTCTCTTGGGACCCCATCTACCCCAAAGCTACTCCTGTAATATACAAGCCCGGTGACCCAGCAGATACAACTGCGAAGGTCAAAAGAGCGGCTAAATATTGTGGAGCTGCTGATGTAGGAGTATGTGAACTTAACCCAAGGTGGGTATATTCTAATGAAGGTGGCCCCGAAAATCGACCTATGGTTTTCGAAGATGGATATGACAAACCTAAATTTCTGAAGGATAAGGTTGTTATTCCTTCCAGTTATAAATACGCCGTGGTTATGGTTGTGCCGTGTACTGAGGAGGGAATGAAATGTTGCCCTAATGCCCTAGGCAGTGGTTCAACTCATCGAGCATATAGCGATATGGCAATTGCTGCAGGTAGGCTAGCGACGTTTATACGAGACCTGGGGTTTGGTGCGATACCTATGGGAAACGACACCTCATTGAGCACCCCTCTCGCCATCGATGCAGGGTTAGGAGAACCTTGCAGAAACAGTTTACTAATTAACCCTACATATGGCTCAGCTATTCGAATTTGTAAGGTTTTCACAGACCTACCTTTAGTGCCAGATAAACCTATAAAATTTGGAGTTGAACAGTTCTGCAAGGTTTGCAGAAAATGCGCAAAAGCATGCCCTATTCAAGCTCTTACCCTCGAAAAGGAAAAAACATGGGAGGGGCCTACTACCTCAGCTAACAACCATGGCGTACTAAAGTGGTATATGAATCCTGAAAAATGCTGGGATTTTTGGGAGGCTAACGGTTGTTGTTGCTGCGTCTGTATACATGTATGTCCTTTTAACAAACCACATAACAAATGGTATCATCGCTCAACTAAATGGTTCATAAAACATATGCCAAGTTTGAACTCTTTCTGGGTAAAACTCGATGATGCAATGGGCTATGGAAAACAACAGCCCGCAGAAGACTTTTGGCGGTCTGATAAATATGTACCTGCATGACACTGAAATCTAGCATCTGGCTAGGGGTAACCTTTGTAGCGTCTTATTGCATCTTTAAGTATATCTAAGAATCTTATCGGATCTTTAGGAGTTATTCTAACCTCCTTACATAGGCCAGTTCTCTTCACTATTGCAATATGTTCAAAAAGATCAGCCAAATCATTCTTGAGAATGAATCCCGAACTTGAAAAATCCCTTATGATAGGGCCTTTTTAAATTTCAACCTTTTCCTTTGTATCTTTGACTTTATAGTTTGCAATGTAGATGTCATGTTTTTGAGCATAGATTCTATACGCCCAGTATAAACCTCCCCTACGATTTGGTCTGCACAAGTCAGAGTTGATATGGTTAAAGACTTCAGATGGGTTTTCGAGATTTATTCTTCTTGAAAGATTTGCCAAATTTTGTATTGTTAGGTTTATCGTCTGTTCAGAATATCCTCTTTGTCTCATGTAGTCGTCTAGGACAACTATCTTGGGAAATAGGCTTGGAATCTCTTTTCTACAAAAAATATCGGATTTGTACTTGTATAGAGGGATGCCCAGGGCAGGGTTTGAACCTGCGATAACCCGGTCTTCAGCCGGGCGCTCTCCCAGGCTGAGCTACCTGGGCCCTCCAAACAGCAGTTAGACGAGAGGCGAATATTCAATTTAAGATTTTCTGATCATTTTCAAAACAAAGGGATTCTCGTCCTGAAGCGGGGAGTACAGGTGAGTTTGACGCATTCTGAGCAGGAACTTGTAGCGAACTGGGCTTGTGGGGTAGGGGCAATCCAGATTAGAGGTGTCTATAACTTTAAACTTCACTGAATCGCCAGTAGCGGAAGCTACGATTTCGTCTCGACCGCTTGGAGGATTCATGGAAGGAAAATGATGAGGTCCGAATATTCCACTCATACCAATGAATGGGAAATTACCTTCAGTCCCCCATTGATTCGCAAAAACTAGATAAACATTGTTTTCTCCAGCTCTCATTCTCCATAAATGCCAGTGAAGGGGATCAGCATTTTTAACAATAGGTTCAGGATGGGGTACAGAGGTTGCTTTGAGTCCAATTGGTCGAGGATACTCCACAGCGGAGGGGATGCAAAGTATATCGACTCCGTCTAAAGCTAAGCATCTGGCAGCTTCAGGAAACATAGCATCATACCCTATTAGCAAGCCGACTCTTCCAGGGGGGATGTTAAAATGCGGAAAATTAAGATTCCCTTGCTTTGCTTCCCATAAGCGATCATGCCGGCTTAAATGTATCTTTCGATACTTACCGACAATTCCTTCTCCGCTTAGAAGAACAGCGGTATTATAGAGGTCTCTACCCTCTTTTTCAAGCATGCCTAACACAATGTATGTAGAGTATTTTTTAGCTAAGGCTGAGAAATAGTCTACAGTTTCGCCCGGTATAGGCTCAGCTAAGGATGTTGCCTCAGAAGTATTTAGAACGACTCCTGTGGTTGCCATCTCAGGGAAAACGATTAAGTCGGGTTTGCCTGCTGACCCTTTTATACTCTCCGAGATGATGTTCCTAATCTTTGCTAGGTTTGCTTTTTTATCTCCTTTTCTAGGTTTAAATTGAGCTAACGCGATGGTTGATTTTTTTCCTGGTGGAAGTTTATCGTATTCATATAGCCTGAAAAAATCTAGAGGGTTCCAAAGATAGGTGTTGAGAGTTAAGTTCGGGTATTCATGAGGACGTCGATCGAGAAACTTATTCTCCTCAGCAAGGGTAGGTTGAAAGGTTTTAGTTCGCGCTTTTAAAATATCAACCTCACCATATGTGATTCCCTTTTCTGAATCAAGATAGCTCTGTATTGACCCGTCAGGATTCAGTATGCAACTACCACCAGAGGCTACTACACCACGTTCAATGCCAATTCTGCCGGATCCCGCCCAGTAGAATCCGTTCTCAAATGCTCGGGTAATCCAAGGTTGTCCCGGTCCTTTCTCCCAAAGCCAGTATGTCGGAAAGCAAACTATGTCAGTACCTTTAAGAGCCAGCAACCTCGCTGGCTCAATGAAGTTAACATCCATACATATTATTATTCCAATGTTGCCGTAGTCTGTTTCAGCTACTGGAATCCCCAGATCACCATCTTTTGCCCATTTTGGATCTGAAATGAAGGAGTGAGTCTTACGGTATTTGAGCTCAACTTCATTCTCAGGCCCGATGAGGACGGCGGTGTTATAAAAATTTCCGTTTAAAGCTGGGTCAACTTCCGCTAACCCAGTGCAGATATAGCACCCATATTTTTTGGCGATATCAGCATATTTCCAGGTAGTAGGACCTGGAACAGTTTCCACGTAAGGAGAAAGCTCTTCTTTAGAGTGCCAACAGTAGCCACAGTTATTCATTTCTGTCAATACTATAAGTTTGGCTCCTTCCTCTGCTGCCTCTTTAGCCATTTTGAGTTGGTCGGATGTGTTTCTCTCCTTTTCACCCATTATTGGTGCGTATTGAACAGTTGCAATCTTGTATTTACAATACTTTGGTAGCTCTTCTTGGATTCTAACCACCACCACTACTCTCAGATGTTTATTTTAGATGCCCAGATGCCCTCTTCAGGGCGTGATGCTCATACTCCCAAAAATACTGGAATAGACTTCTAAGGCTTCTTAGATGGGAATAGGTTATGTAACATAGATATGTACATTTTTCACACTGCTTATTATCTAGCCTCAATTCATTCATCTTTCGTGTTTCCCAAATTTCTGGCAGTTCCCATATTTTACAGACAGGTGGTTTTAGATGACATCCAGATATGTATCCTTCCTCGTTTACTATAAAAAAGGAACCTAGAGCATTACATTTCCAGTCTCGTTGATTGTTCGTAAATATTTTTTTTAAAGAGTTGGTAGTTTTCCAGTCTAAAGTAACTGGATATTTTTCTTCAGCCGCTTCCAATTGTTTAATGAAATTGAGCATTTCTCCATCGGAAGGGAACTTTAAAAAATCGTCTTCAACTCCGATTTTTATCGGGCTATCGGTGAATGTTACCTCCGAATAAAGGGATAAGTTGGTAGGTATGCCTCTCTCGCCGAAATATTTAATCAGATCATAGGTTTCGCCGAGATTGGGTTTTGAGATGGTTGCAGATGCCACAACGCCTACATCGTTCTTCTTTAAAACTTCAATAGACTTTATCGCGTTCCGGAAAGCTCCAGGAACTCCACTCATATGATCTTGTAACTTTTGGTTAAGGGTGTTAAGGCTTATACAAACTTTGTCTACATACCTTAACAATTTCACCTTTTTATAGGCTAAACTGCCGTTATCGTAGATGCTTACCAAGGGGAACTTATCATGAGCGTATCTTAAAATTTCACCGATATCATTTCGAAGCAGGGGATTACCCCCCGTGAAAACAAGATCAACCACCCGCATAGATTGGAGGGTGTCAACTCCCCGTTTAACCTCTTCAGTGTTTAGCTCACTACAAGGAGACTGTTTCCAGATTTGGCATGAGGGGCATTTATAGTTACATCTTCTGGTCAGAAACCACTGAACATGGAGAGGATGAGGGGTAACACTTCTTTTAAGACATGCGATACCTGAGAGAACTTTTTTCAGCATATCTCATCTAACCTGTTAGTTAAGGAGGTACGTTCGTGTAGTACAAAAATGCACTCATAGCTTTAATCCTTTTTAATCTTGTGTTCTAGAAGTTGGCATTCTGAATTTGGAACCTACGAAAAATTTAATTTAGATATTTAGGCTGTGTTTGTTGATGGAGGGACCGTAGTCTAGCCAGGCAGGACGACTGTTGAGCAAGCAATGCCTTCTTAACAGCCAAGGGCTCCAGTTTAACTTGCTATAGTTTGCAGACCCTCAAGGGGAATGATGATGAACTGGAGCGGGGGAAACCCGTAGACAGCGATCATACTGGCGGAAGTCGTCGGTTCAATTCCGGCCGGTCCCACTCCTTTTCAGAGGTACATAACAGAAGGTATATTGACTACATTTCGTTTAGGAAACAGTAGGTTATCCCATAAGCTAAGACCTTAAATATCTCCTGATACGGTAGACAGAGGCAGTGAAAAACCTTGTGTGTTTTAGGCAAAGATATGCTTTTAGAGTTAATTAAGAAGTATAAGATAATACATCCCTTCAACCCAAATCTTCTAGATGGCGACAGCTACATCCTGACCGTTAAAGATGAAACAACCCTTCAATACCTTGAGCATAAAAACTTGATCTCTAATGAAATAGTTTTCACGCCGCCAAATTATGTAGCCTACCTTACAGCCAAAAGCAAGTTTGGAAGAATGGGTCTCTCCTTCCTGAATGCGGCAAAGGTTCACAGCGGATTTGTAGGAAGACTGGCTTTGGAACTCGTTAATTTAAGTAACGAAAGATCCCCGATCACAATAAGAAGAGGTGACCCCCTGATGCATATGGAATTTATGACAAGAGAAGGAAAACCATCCCCATACATAGGTGAATACCAGTTCCAGTTCATGGACTCTCCAGAGAAAGATATGTATATTCTGGTTCTGAAAGAAGTCTTCCCCAACTATGAGGAATTAGCAAAAATCTGGCTTAAGTAAATATTTTCTGAAATGCACAATGAATAGCGCAATCTAAAAAATCTTTTATTCTCATTTTTTAATTATCTTGAGTATCAAGGTGTTCATTTATGGTAAATATTTTAATTGTGACAGGAGATGCAGGGGAAGCCCTCGAAATTTGGTATCCTTATCAAAGGTTGAAGGAGGAAAGCTTTAACGTACAGATAGCTGCACCGACAAAGAAGGTTATTCAGTCAGTAATTCATGATTTTGAACCTGGTTTTGACACCTACACTGAAAAACGAGGATATAGAATACCCGCAGACCTAAGTTTCAAAGAGGTTAAACCAGAAAAATATGACGGTTTAGTAATCCCCGGAGGCAGAGCTCCAGAATATATAAGAACCGATGAAAATCTCGCAAAGATTGTGAGACACTTTTTAAACAGGAAAAAGCCTGTAGCAGTTATCTGTCATGGTAGCCTCGTCCTTATAGCGATTGGTGCTGTGAAGGGCAGAACTCTCACCGCCTACCCCGTTCTCAAATATGACATTAAATCGGCAGGAGGAAAATTTGTAGACAAGGAAGTTGTTGTTGACAAGAATATAGTTACATCAAGGGCTTGGCCAGACCATCCGGCTTTCATGCGAGAATTCATAAAACTCCTGAAAAAGAAGAGGTAACCTTTCCAAATTTTTTAGCAAAGAGTTAAATAACTCATAGATCCGTAAAAACATTGGATGTCCATGTACTCAAATATTCTAGTTTGTACCGATGGCTCTAAACATTCTGAAAAAGCGATTGACCAAGCTATTGAAATTGCGAAAAAGTTTAACTCCAAAATCACTTTAATGCATGTATATCAACCACCACGCGCACTTGTACAAATGCCAAGATATAATGAACGCATACTAAAGCTGGGAAAAGATCGAATTAAGAAGGCGGGTTTACATGTTACGGATATGCCTGAGATGGGGCATCCAGCTGAAAGAATATGCGAAGTGATAGGAAAGGGGAAATTCGATCTAACAATTCTCGGTAGTCGCGGTATGAGCGAAGTAAAGAGCTTCTTTATGGGAAGCACCTCAGATAAAGTAAGCCACCACGCAACATGCCCAGTTCTTATCGTAAGGTAAAAAGCTTTAACTGATTACAGCAACCATATGCGCATCAGCATAAAATACCAAGACATTTTATAGAGATGAGGTTCCTAATCTCCTTCTTAATCGCTCGTAGAAGTTATCCTTTAACCTAAGGAAAGTTACATGTTTGCTTGACCTTTTAATTTTGATTTCTTTAGGTGAAAGAATCTTTCTCTGAGATTGGCCGTCAATGAGGATTGTGGTGACTGCCTTACTTAGTATTTTGACGGATACTTCTTGAGTTGATGGAATGATAAGAGGCTTAAAATTTGAAGAGAAAGGACATACTGGAACAATAGACAATGCCTCTAGTCTTGGATCAACTATATTTGCTCCAGCACTGAGGGCATAAGCTGAGGAACCTGTTGATGTGGCTACAATAATTGCATCCAGCTTGTCTTTAACAACCTGTTTGCCATTAATCAAAAGACTCATCTCAACCATTTGTTGAGGGATGTCACTACCAACCCGCACCTCATTTAAAGCGAAAGGCAAGCCCAGATTTGTGCGGATGGTGAAGCAATTTTCACGTATAAAGTCACCTCTCAGAATCTTTTCAACAGCGGGGTATGCATTTTTTTTAGAGACATCTGCAAGGAACCCGATAGTTCCCATATTTACAGAAAAGAGGGGGATCCCGCTCTTTACAGCATGAACAGTTCGTAAAATTGTGCCATCTCCACCGACTATAACTATGAGGTCAGCGACCAGCTTATCTAACCTTACTCCCTTTTTACTGATAAGTCTGGCCAAATCAGCTTCAAATACAGGTGCTAATCCTTTCTTTTCGATAAACTTGGCAATTGTAACAGCTAAGTTAACAGCGTCCGTTCTATCAACTCGAGATACGATACCTACCTTTCTAAACACGGGCATTCATCCCATCACTATAAAATATTAGGTAATCTCTCGCGCTATCTAAATAAGTTTTTTACGCCTGTAAGAGAAAAGGTATTCTGCCCAATTACATAGTGTAAAATTAAGAGCTAATTAAGAAAGTGTTTTATAGATGGATGGATGATCCAACCAGTATGCGGGCTCCAATCGCACTCGGCTGCATAATCATCTTAACTTTGACAGTGTTTTCTGGAGTTGAATTAGCATTAGCCGAGTCGGTAACTATTGTAGACAACTTGGGTAGATCTGTAACGATAGATAGTTATCCTCCTCAGCGAATTGTCTCCTTGGCTCCTAGCAACACGGAGATTCTCTTCGCCATAGGCGCCGGGCCTCAGGTCGTTGGTGTAGATGCTTACTCAGATTACCCCTCCGAGGTGGCAGAGTTACCCAAGGTTGGAGGTTTCGGCATGATAAGTATTGAGACAGTAATTAGCTTGAATCCAGACCTGATTCTCGCTACTGGTGGAGTGCAACTACCTTATGTCGAGCAGCTCAGTGCACTCGGTTACCCGGTAGTGGCTCTAGATCCTACAGACATCGATGGGGTAATAGATAATGTGATTCTGGTTGGAACCGTGACAGGAAACGTTGAAGGAGCTAACGAAGTTGCACAAAGCATGAGAAGTAAGATTTCATGGGTGGAGGATAGGGTGGCTGCCGAGTCCAACTACACGCCAAGAGTCTATTTTGAGCTTTGGCACGATCCGTATATGAGCTTCGGTCCAGGAACTTGGGTAGACGAGATTATAACAAAAGCTGGTGGAACCAACCTATTTTATGATTCTGTTTCCACATACCCAGTTGTAAACAGCGAAACCATTATAGACCGTAACCCCGAGTTCATCATACTTCAATCACATTCATCGGGTGGCAGCTCAGTAGAAGAAGTTAAGGCAAGAGCTGGTTGGAATCTTCTTGATGCTGTGCAGAATAACAGGATACATATTGTAGATGAGAATCTTTTCCTAAGACCGGGTCCAAGGATAACAGATGGTCTGTTTACTCTGACTTCAATCCTTCACCCAGAGATCTTTGGAGAAAGCAAACCTACCTCCGTAGCAATAGCTTTAGATTTGCCAATTATTCACACACCCTTTGCCACAAGAATGCCGTTTGTTGAGGCAGGCGAAACTTTAAAGTGCAGTGGCTCGATAGATCCTGCGATTAATGGGTCACTAATCTTCACAGCTTACTCAGGCAAAGGCCCTGACTACGACACGGTTATACGAGATATTAGAGTTGAAAACGGTAACTACTCTTTCACATGGCAACTTCCATCTCAGCAGATTTGGCTTGAACTAAACGTTTTCGTCACCTTCGTTCCAGACGATTCATCATATGCTACAAGCACAAGCAACCCAACTCGCATAACTGTCTTGCCACCAATACTTATGTGGTGGAAATAAAGCTCAGCAGATGTTTCCTTGAACTAATCTATGAGAGGCAGATGATCCTTCAGGCAACTGCTCTAAACAGAGTTTATGCAACGGTATAATGCATCGTATTAAAGTACGTTAATGTTTAATTCTAGATGGACAGTTGCTGTGGTTCGTTTTGAGCACAAATGAAAGTAAACCTTTAATTTTAGATGCGTCGGCCTTTATCATGGGTTTGGATCCACTTTCCATAAAGAGTGCAACCTATACCACACCTAAAGTAATCGAAGAATTGAGAGGTTTTTCAATTCATCTGCGATACTCAACAGCTATACAATTAAAAAAATTAGAGGTAATGTCACCATCCCTAAGATATATTAACGAGGTTAAGAGAGCTTCATCTACCATTGGAGATAGATTGAAGCTTTCTGAGACCGATTTAAGTGTGCTCGCGTTAGCTTTTAATTTGAGATCTCGGGGCTATGACCCGATTATTGTAAGCGATGACTATTCCATACAAAATGTTGCTACCTATTTAGACATAAACTATTCTGGACTCTCAACTATAGGAATAAAATCGTGTATAAAATGGATGATTCAATGTTCTGCTTGTAGAAAAAAATTTTCTGGAAACTTCAAAGGTAAAAAGTGTCCAAGTTGCGACGGCGAAGTTAGAAGGAGGAGGTTAACAAAAATCCCAATAAAAAGTGTCCATATGTGAGAATTAAACATAAAGATAATTAGTGATGGAGAAAAATGCTTTCTGAGCGATTTTTATTTTCCCAGGATACCATAAATCAACTACAACTGGTTTACGGCAAGGACACCCCAGAAGTTATAAAGAAACTGAAGTTACCAAGCTCACATTATTGTATTAGGGTTAACACGCTAAAGGCTGATCCTGAAGAGGTGGTTAAAGAGCTAAGAGAGAAAGGAGTCAATGCCAATCGCCACCCAAATCTGAGAGAAATAATTTTTCTCCCCGTTGAAGGCCCATTACCCATACCCAACCTTTCTTCCAAGGTGGTAGTTTACAAACAGACAGCAGAAGCTGTCTTACTCGGGGCGCATGTTTACGCCCCAGGTATAAAAAAATGCACAGGCCTAAGGAAAGATACCGAGGTACTTATAACAGATATTTATGACCAGGCAGTTGGTGCGGGCATTACCCGAATGACTGAAACCGAAATATTAACTCAAAGAAGCGGATTAGCCATCGAGGTAACCCATCCAAAATACCTGGCACCTAGCATCAGGGAGAGCAGTGAATTTAAAGAGGGAATTATTTATTCACAGTCTTTTCCGGCCATAATTACAAGCCGTGTTCTAGATCCTCAGCCCGAGGATACCGTAGTAGACCTAACATGCGCGCCAGGAGGGAAAATATCTCACTTAAGCCAGCTAATGGAGAATAGGGGCATTATCATTGGGGTAGATAGAAATCAATCAAAGATAGCGGCTACAAAAGAGACACTGACTCGCTTATGGTGTAAGAATATAAAGCTGTTACAAAGTGATAGCCGTTATCTTGATTTGGATTACCCATCGATTAAAGCTGACAAATGCCTAGTTGATCCACCATGTAGTGCTTTGGGGGTTATGCCTAAACTTTATGATGGTACCAAAAACGCAGAGATTCAGGCATTATCTGAATATCAAAGACAATTTATTAAAGTCGCATCAAAAATTGTCAGGGTAGGAGGCATAATAGTTTATAGTGTTTGCACAGTAACCATTGCAGAATGTGAAAACTTGGTAAAATTTGCAGTCGAGAACTGTGATGTAGAGGTTGATGAACAACCTATCTTTTATGGCTCACCTGGACTGGATAGGATATTTTTAGAGGCTAGATTTACTCAAAGGTTCCATCCACATATTCATAAAGCAGGCTATTTTATAGCTCGTTTCAAAAAGGTTGGATAATGTATACTTGATCTCTTGCGAAAATGTAGTAGAAAAATTTACAAAGATTTTACTCTAGTAAAGGTGAAAGATGCGGTTATTATGAATTATACAAGATTTCTGATGCTTCAAATCAAGCCGTAGAAAAATACATCGTATAAAAAGATAGAAAAAATGGAGATTAATCAGTACCTGTCACGACGATATCCCCCACCACGTCCACCACTTCCACCAAATCTACCTCTCCGTTCACCACCAAATTGGCGTTCATAAACTTTTTCGGAAATGTTATTCTTCGTATTCACATCGGGTAATTCGTCTTCAATCTTTGAGAGTTTACCATATCTTCCAACGTTTAATCTCATTGAATTCTTAAATAGAGATACGAATCCATTTTCCAACTTCAATTTATCATTAGGTTGGACCGTGTCTAGTGCGTCATCCCAAAGCGTCAAGAGTACACAGCCTGTGTCATCACCAACTGTAGCCTCTGAAACTCGATGGTTAGAACCGTCAACTCGAGAAGTTATCTGTCTTTCCTCAAGTTTATTTGCCACTTTGAGATTGATATTTACGCCTCTGGATCCAATATTTAGATCGCTAACTTTGATAAGATTTTCACTCACTATATACACCTTCAAAATTAATGATATATTTAAGGTAGTACAACAGACTTATAAGATTTGAGTCAAACTAGCCATTTTTCGTAGTTATTTTACTGCTAGCATTGAAAAATAAGAAAAATATATAGCTAATATTGGGTGGATGGAAATTGCGGTACAAGCTTGTTGCCTTTGATCTAGATGGAACACTGGTCAAAGAAATCAGCAGTTGGAAAAGCATACACAAGTTCTTTGGAACAGAAGATGAAGTTTCAAGCAACCTAAAGGCTTACGAGCTTGGAGAGATTGATTATGCAGAGTTTATGCGAAGAGACATAGCCCTCTGGTCTAAACCTATTCACATAAACACAATCAAGAAAATAATGGACGAATACACTTTAGCTAAAGATGCCAAATTGACTGTCGATGAAATTAAAAGTAAAAGATACAAAGTTGCCATAATTTCTGGCGGGATTGATGTACTTGCGGATATGGTAGCGAAAAAACTGGGAATAAGATACACACTTGCTAACGGTTTTGCTGTTGACAAAAATGGCTATTTAACGGGCGAAGGCATTTTCAGAGTTGACCCAATTAATAAACATGTTGCACTAAAAAGTCTCGCTGAAGACTTGGGTTTAACTCTCAAAGAGTGCGTAGCTGTTGGTGATGGAAAATATGATGAAAAATTTTTAAAAGATGCTGGATTGGGCATAGCTCTAGGGTTTAACGACAAGTTAGAGAAAGTGGCAGATAGAACAATATTTGAACTTAAAGAGCTTTTAAACGTGATTTAATTGAAAAATTCTCGACTGTAGATGACTGATTTTCCATTGCTAAGTTTAAAGTAGAGTTGGGAATTCTCTTTCAACTATATTCGTTATTTGTAATATCTACCAAAGGCGTAAATATGCGGGTAGTAATTATTTGATAAATCTAATTATATGTTTAGCGCGGTCAAACGAGGAAAACCGAAATGGGCATTAATACGGAAAATGGGAAAGAGGTAATTCAGAAAACTTTCAAGGGCAATATGGGGAACTATGAAGAAGCCTATAGCACTTTCAACTTAGAGAATGTTAAAAAAGAATTTAATTGGGCTAGTAGCGGAAATGTAAATATTGCTTATGAAGCAATTGACAAACACGTTGAAACTTGGCGCAAAAACAAGGTTGCCTTGTATTGTATACGTACCGATGGAAGAAATGAAAAATTCACCTTCCAAGAAATGAAACTTCTATCAAACAAATTCGCAAACGTTCTTATGAAACTGAATGTAAAGAAAGGAGATCGTATCTTCATTTTTTTAGAGCGCATTCCAGAACTCTTCATAAGCGCTATGGGTATAGCCAAAGTTGGAGCCGTTATAGGTCCATTATTTTCAGCTTTCATGGCAGAAGCAGTTATGGATAGATTACAGGATAGCGGAGCAAGGTTCCTTATAACAACACCCAATCTCAAGAAGAGGGTGGACGAAGTTAGGAAAGGGTTACCCTCCCTTGAACATATAATTTTGGTAAACGCCACTGAGAACGAACTTAAACAGGGAGAAGTAAGCTACGAAGTAGAGATGGCTAAAGCATCTGATAAGTTCGAAGTAAAGAAAATGAGCCTAGAAGATCCTGTGATGATGCATTACACCTCTGGAACCACTGGAAAACCGAAAGGGGTCGTTCATGTTCATGGTTATATGATTGGAAGCTACATTACCGCAAAATGGGTTTTAGACTTAAGAGAGGATGATATTTATTGGTGTACCGCAGATCCTGGCTGGGTTACAGGAACATCTTATGGTATCTGGGGACCCTGGCTTAATGGAGTTTCTCAAGTTGTACTTGAAACAAGATTCGACCCCGATAAATGGTACTCCATAATAGATGAAAATAAAGTAACAGTGTGGTATACCGCTCCTACTGCACTAAGAATGTTAATGAGAGCAGGAGACGAAGTTATCAAAAAATATGACCTAAGCAGTCTAAGGCATATATGTAGCGTAGGCGAACCATTAAACCCTGAAGTCATTCACTGGGGAATGAAGGTATACGGTTTACCTATATACGACACGTGGTGGCAGACAGAGACAGGCTCAATGATGATAACAAATTACCCATGCTTGCCAATCAAACCTGGCTCAATGGGCAAACCTTTCCCAGGCATCACTGCAGCAGCTATCACGGAAAAAGGTGAGATATTGCCACCAGGAGAAACTGGACTCCTAGCTATCAAACCTCCATGGTCTTCAATAATGAGAACTATTTGGAAGAATGAGAAAAAATATAAAGAATACTTTAAAGTTCCAGGATGGTATTTATCTGGCGATAATGCCTATGTAGATAAAGATGGCTACTTCTGGTTTATAGGTAGGGCGGACGATGTCATTAAGACTGCTGGTCATCGCGTAGGTCCCTTTGAGGTTGAAAGCGCATTAATTGAACACCCCGCTGTTGCTGAAGCCGGAGTTATAGGCAAACCAGACCCAGAGAGGGGGGAAATAATCAAAGCATTCATTTCCCTTCGTAAAGGCTACGAACCTTCTACAGAATTGAAGCAGGATATTACACAATATGTCAAACGGCACCTTGCAGCCCATGCGTATCCGAAAGAAATTGAGTTTTATGGGACCCTTCCGAAGACTCGTAGCGGAAAGATTATGCGCCGTGTTTTGAAGGCTAAAGAACTAGGTTTACCTACAGGTGACCTCTCGACAATGGAAGATTAGAAATAAAGCTGAAACTACATTCTATTTAAATTCAACAGACTTCGCAACAATAAGAGTCACTGTCTCTTTTACGCCGGGAATTTTTCGAATTGTCTTCATCACAAAATCCTCTAAATCAGCGGGTGAGGCGATTTGTATTTTTGTAATGATTTCAAACTCACCGTAGACACTTGAGATCTCTTGAATAGGATATTTATGTTGTAAATCTCTTATTTTTGAAAAAACATCAAAGTCCTTCCCTGGCTCAACCTTAATCAACACATATACTTTCTCGACTTCCTGATGCAATAGCGATAACACCTAAAAAGGATACAACTGAGGAAGATAATAAAAGTGACTGTTTTAAACGGAGATAAATATCGAGAATTTTATGTTTTGATTATTCCAAAAAATTAAGATTTTATTAGACTATAAGAGCATTAAGAATTCAAAAGAGATAAAAATATGTAAAGAAGAATAGAAAGTATTGGAGGACCTGGTAAATTTGGCATCTGTATCTAAAAGTGACCGACTAAAATGTAATGAATGCGGCTTGGTATGCGTAGTTGATGAAATATGCGGTTGTACACAATGTGACGTGGTATGTTGCGGAGAACCAATGAAGAAAATAGGCAAAAAGAAAAA
>JBDRNN010000142.1:0-6138 GCA_043811145.1 Candidatus Bathyarchaeota archaeon | reverse complement strand
ACCAGAGCGCCCAGACATTTATATGATGTAACGCCGATGGAATTGGTTGTTGGGTATGATCCCACAGTTTATGATACAATTTTGGCTAACATAAATGTTAATCAAGCAATCACAACTACTTTTCCTGATGGGGGATACGTTGTATGGTGGGGTTACTTGCAAAAATTTGTCCCCGGGCCAAACAAAGAGGGTGAACAACCCAAAGCATCTATCACGTTAGTTCCAACAAATAAAAACGCTAGTGGTACCGAAACCATCCCCGTTACAACTGGTGGTGCTGGAACAGGCGCGTAACTTTTAATCTAATAACCAAATAACAGGAGCAAAATTATGAGTGAAATACGATTTGATGATATTACCCCAATCGAAGAGCTAGTTCATATCGGGGGAATAGATTATGTTCTAAAAGAAACCAGCGGGGATGCTTCAGTTAAATATGATAACGCAAGACTAGCTTGTTATGAATACCAAGATGGTAAGCTAGTTCGTTCTCATGGTTTAGCTGATTTGGAACCGCTGCTGATTTCTCTTTGTCTTTTTGATTCAGCAGGTGTAAATGTTCCAGAAACTGTTATTCGTAGTTGGCCTTCCAGAATACAACAAGCTTTATATACAAGAGCAAAGATGGTAAGTGGTACGATTGAAACAGTAGAAAGCTTGGAAGGGCAATTAAAACTGCTTCAAAAACAATTGGTAGAATTACAGGCTCGTGAGCAAGCACCAAAAAACTCGCCAAGCGATACAGAGGTTGGTTCTGGTTAGCAGAGAAACATCATTTTACTGGGCCAGTTATAGACTTGATGCGTTCTATGACTCAACGTGAATTCGAAGCAAGGATTGCTTGGTTTAATCAAGAACACCAATCTACTGCTCCAGAAACAAAAAAACCTGCTAATAAAGAAGAAGCAGCAGCTTGGGCAAGAGCAAACTGGTCTGGGCTATTAAATACCAAGAGATAGACTAATGGCAAAAGAAACAGAAATTGAACGACTGGTCGTTCGTCTAGTTGGCGATGATTCAGGTTATCATGTAATGATGAAGGAGGCTGCAACTGGTACTGACCGATTAAAAAGTATGGGCAATGATGTTGAACAAGCTACTAAAAAATCTTTGGGGTCAGCTAGTATTTTGGTAAGCCGTCTTGGTTCTGGAATAAGCTTATTAAATCCAACTATTGGAGTAAGTCTTCGACAATTGGGATTGCTTGGACGGATTGTAGATCAAATATCAAAATCAAATTTATTTGGAACAACGGCAAAAGAAGCTCAAGTAGCAATCCCAAAAATTTCATCTTATGATGCATACATGGGTGTTACAGCAAAGGTAACAAAAGAGGCTACTATAGCAACAACTTTATTCGGTTTTTCGCTAGGAGCAGTTGGTGTTGCTGCTGCTGCAATTGCTATTCCAATAGGAGCGGCAGCTCTCTATGTACACCATCTAGGAAAAGCTGTTCGTGATGAGAAAAAAGCAGTTGAAGATTATCAGAAACTTTTGGTTAAACTAGATGTTGTAAATCAAGCTTCTGTGCGAGGCAATCCTTTCATGGAGCAGTTTAGGGGCAAAGGAGAGTCTGTTTCCTTTGCTCAATCAAAGTATGCTGAACAACAACAAAAAGTAGCCGTGGCTGGAGATGCTCAAAACGCACTAAGAAATATACAAGAAACAGAAATAAGAAACGCAGAAATCTATACAGATAAGTTAAAAAGGCTCCATAAAAAAGGCGAACTTGGAAGTGAAGGAGAGCTAATAGTTGCAGGTTCTGTACAACGCCAGGCTAGCATAAGGGAAAGACATGCGAAAGAAAAATTAAATGCTGATCAAGCAGCTCTTGCTGCTACTCTTAAACTAGCAGAGTCAAAAGACCAGCTCATAAAATATCTAACAAAGGAAGCAGAAGCTATTAGCCTAGCTACTAAAGCTGGGAAAAAGTGGGTTGACGAAATAGACCCTGATATAGCTGCTAAGAAGAAACTTATTCAACTTGAACAAGCTTTGAATAGTGAGTCTGAAAGATCAATCTTATTATCTCTAAGAAAGCCAGTTAGACCTGGGCATGAATTAGAAGATGCTTTTATCAATCGTTGGGCAAAAGAGAAGCCTGATTTTACCAAAGGTCAACTAAAAGATTATGAAAAAGATAGATTAAATCTGCGTAAAGCAGATATTGAGGGCATGGCGGAAGCACACATAAGACAAACAAAAGCAATAGAAGATACTATTAACAGGATTGGTTTACTGGGCGTGGCTCAAGCCAAGCAAATAGCTTATGACCAAGCAATGCAGCAAGGAAAGGGAAAAGACAGAGCAAATGAACTAGCCTATCTAGCTGGGATACAAAGCTTGAAAGAACAACAAGCAAGTTATGCTGAAACAGTAAAGAGAACCAGGATAGAACAAAGCTATTTTACAAGAGAATTAGAAGCAGCGGCCAATTCAAGAGACAGAGAACGGCAGTCAATAATAGAAGTAAATAAGGCATATGAACTTTGGAAGTTAGCCCACACAGATTTAACAAAAGCTGAAAAAGAATCTCAACGAGTAATTATGTTAGGTAACACTGCTCATGCTTTACAGATAGGTTATGTCAAAGAAGCCCAAGCTGCTTATGAACGGTTCAAAGACCCGTTAGACCGGATAATAGATGATCAGAAATTGCTTAGAAAGCTTTTTGAATCTGGTGGTTTTGGAGAAGGTGTTAAGGGCGCTAAAGCATATGAACGAGCACTAATGTCCGCTTATGCCCAAGCGCACAAAGATTATACTGCCCGTTTTGCTGCTGATACGCCGGATGTTACTCTTGTTGGTTCTGATAGAGACATACGTGAACTAACAAGACAAAAACGAGGTATGACGCCTATTCCAATAAATAGGTTAGAGGAAGCTCAAAGAGAACAAGCCCGTATAGACGGAGACAATAAAGAAATAGAGACATTAAAAGCAACTAAGGAAATTGCTGTAGGAATCAAAGAATTAGTTGGTCAAGGTAAGAAAAAACCACTCTCAATTCCTATAGCTAATTTTTAGGATAGTAAAACTATGGCAAGCGTAATCGGTGGTCCTGTAACATGGTCAGCAGACCGAGATGATGAGGGTTACAAAACCTATAAAGTTACTCACAGAGTTCAAGCTGAGATTACGGAAAGTCCTGCTGCGGTAATGTCTGCTAGTGGACTGCCCGCTATTGGTAGTTCTTTTCAAATTGATGGATATAGTGGAATTGATAGTTGGTGTTTTTGTCGTCCAGAAATGTCTGTTCGTATTGACCAAGAAAAAGAGGGTGACCCGGCTTCATATTACCTGGTAGAAAATACCTTTAGCAACAAATATGAAACTGGTGGTCAACGGTGTCAAGATTTTCCTATCGAAAATCCTTTATTAGAACCAATGAAAGTTGGAGGAAGTTTTGCCAAAGCACAATATGTAGCTAGATATGATAAAGATGGAGTGAGGCTTATTTCCTCAGCAGGCGAACCTTTATTAGGACCGAATGTTACTTTTGATTATGCTAGGCCTACAGTACATATAGAACAAAATGTAGCTTCTCTAGGATTAAGCACTTTTTCCTCCATGGTTAATACAGTAAATGCTTCTCCTTTATGGGGTTGCCCTGCTAGGTGTGTGAAACTAGCTAATGTTCCTTGGGAACGTAAAGTCTACGGTATTTGCAATCATTTTTATATTCGTACTTTTGAATTTGAAATAGACTATTACAACCAAGACGATGCAGGCAACCCAATCGGCTTTGATAAACAAGTTAGAGATGAAGGGTCTATGTGTATCAGAGGTGGTTGGATTCCAGATGTTAATGATGCTAATTATGGAAAATTCAAACTTGACCCCGATGTTTATTTAACAACCACAGAAAACATTTTAACTATGCCGGCTACTAATTTTATGGCATATAGAGATATGAAGGATAATGCTAGCAATATATTTTTAGATGGGCACGGACTTCCTCATGGGGTTGGTTTGCTAAGTTCGGATGGTTATGACATTGGTTCTGCTGGCCCCCCTGCTAGTGCAACATTAAAGTATTACCGGGAAAGCAATTTTTTACTTTTGGGCATTCCCACTTCTTTTTAAGGATTAAATAATATGAGCGGAGAAGCATCTATACAAGTTAGTTTACAAATCAATAAGTCTGATGCGGCAGGCATTGTCAATTATCGTAGTTATCCAACTACGTTTACCGCTGATGTAGATGGCGCATTGGGCCCAACTCCAGGAGCTTTCGAGGTAAGCGTCTACGGCACACAAGTAGACCTAAGTGAACTGACTCAACCTGGATTATGCCGGATTAGCAATCAAGATGCAACAAACTTTGTTACTTACGGTATTTATGATCCAGAGACTGATAAATTTTACCCTTTAGGAGAAATCCTTGCGGGAGAATTTTATATCATCAGATTAAGCAGAGACTTAGGTTGGGAATCTACTGCATCAGGAACAGGCACAGGTACAACGGGGCCTCAAACTAATGTAGTAATGATCATAGCTGATACGGCAGCTTGTGTCGTACTTATTGAAGCATTTGAAGCGTAATCAGTCTAACAACAGGAGCAAACTATGTTAGAGCAAAAACTCCCGCCTAAACCAGAGAATTTATCTCCGGTAATTAACCCTCCTACTAAAAATCAAGTCTCTATTGTAGAGACTCTCTATCACCAACCTACCGGCAGATTTCCTACTACTGCTTTAGGAGATACCACTAGATTTAGCAGAGAGTTAGAGTCAGATGAGCAGCCTTATGAGCGGCATAAGCTAGCCAAAGGTAATTGGGAATTACTGGATCACGGTTGGATAGACCAATGTGGGATGCTTTTATTGCGTAATGATGAAGGTTATTTTTCAACTAACCCCACGCCTGAACAGCGAGAAGAAGTTTTTAAGAGAGTTATTGAAATTTCATTCAGTAACAAAATCCCATCTATTCTTATTCCTCCTAAAGAAACCTGCCGATTCTATCCTACTAATCTTAGTCAAATTCAGCTAAGATGCCAAGAGGGTGTTGCCGAATATACTCTCTATCTCATCCCTCGTTAAAGGTTAAATCTTATTATGGCTGATGCTTATTTACTTTCTGAAAAAGATCGGCAAAAAATAGCAAAAATGCTCCATGAGTACTCTATGTCTCATGAAGATAATCCTCAACCGCCTAAGCCTATCGCCCTTTCCCAAGATGTTTATATCGCCAAAGTACAGCCCGTTGATGCAGAACCAGGTATTATACCTGCTTTAATTCCCAAAGGGGAAGATAACTACGATCACCCTAGCTATGCTATTTGTGATATGTATCAAATTATCTCAAGTACTTCAGGTGAAGATTGGGATTTGATGCCAATGAGCGGCTCAAGTTTTCCTGTCTATAACCTATCTACTAGTGAGGTTAATGGAAATGATTATTTTTTAGCTGTTAAAAACAAAGCAGGATGTTGGATAGCATTGGGCGGGGGCGGCTATGACCGAATCAGCGGCTTGGCAACGGCAGAGGTAACGGGTGGCAATTTTAACATCGACAACGTGACTGTAATCAAGGGCAAAAACCCGCTGACCGATCCGGACTCGATTTCCGAAACGGTGGCGGTCATTAACACCATGGCCTGGAACATCGACAGTGCTGGGCGTGTTTTTGCGCAGTGGAATCCGACGCTAAATAATGGCGATGGTGGATGGCAAGCATATCAAGCAAAATGCCCGGTGTAGTTTAATGAAAATCTGGACATCAAAAACGTCATGTCTGAAAAACGGTTACGCTCAATCTGTCAAGGATATGGTTGAGCATAGGAATCGTTTTCGCTTCAACCTGCTGGCGAAGGTGGGCTCGCTGTTTATTCCACAGCCGTTGCGGATGTCGCCGGGGTATCCGTGTTGTTGTCAAAGCATAGAGTGTAATTACTGTATTAAAGCTCCCCAAAGTTGGAATGTAGTCTTTACAGGTTTCTCAAACGGAGTGTGTAGTGAATGTACGAGGTTGAACGATACTTTTGTTCTTGATTATGATGAAGACCACTCCACAGAGGCTACTTGTCGTTGGGTAAATTACACAGGCATATGTCCCCCAACGCTTCCTTTTAGATCAAGTATAGGCCTGGTATTATTCAACAGTGTCATTAACATCAGTGTATACATTACTCC
>JBDRNN010000141.1:0-2976 GCA_043811145.1 Candidatus Bathyarchaeota archaeon | reverse complement strand
GTCATAAGAGAGTTTATTTTTTGTCTTTGAATTATCGGTCTCGTGGTGGGGATGTTCACCATAGAGCTGGGCCCAACCGGAAAGTCCCGGTTTGATTAAATGACGAATCCCATAATAGGGAATCTCGCTTTCATATTTTTTTACAGCTGCCGGGAGCTCGGGCCGTGGACCGATAAGAGATTGGTCGCCTTTGAGCACACTCCAAAATTGTGGGAATTCATCAATACTTGTTTTCCTTAAAAACTTCCCAACTCTTGTTATTTTATTATCAATTGCCATGGTTGGATCCATTTCATTTTTTTGCATTGATCTGAATTTGTATATTTTGATGATATGACCATCTTCCCCCACCCTATTTTGCGAAACAAAAAGAGGCCCTCCATCTTCTATCTTGATTGCCAAAAATACAAAAGGATAAAAAACTAGAGAAACAACGCCTCCGACAAAAGATAATACTATATCAATGATGCGCTTGACGAAATCATAAGCGGTCCTAGATTCAGTAGAAATATTTTCTAAAAACCAGTTATATCTGACTAAAGAAAGCGGTATCCTATTAAAAATGTCCTCATAAATCTTATACATATCGATAAATTTCACCCGAGAGAAGATGAGATTATAGAGATGCGGCAGTATCGGCTCCACTAAGCCACTTTTCAAATCAATGGCTATTATCTGCACTTCTTCGGAATAAACGCGAGAAAGTATTTCTTCTTGGAAATCCACCCCGGAAATACGCTCAAGATCTATCGAGGAGATAAATTGCAGGCCATATCTTGGATTATTATTAACCTCTTCCAAGAGTTCTTTCATTTCTTCCCCACTACCGACAATAATACCCTTCTGTTTTGAAAGCGGATGAAAAAGTTTGTCCCCATATATTCTCCAAATAAGAATGAGCCCGGAAGAAATGAGAAGGTATATAAAAAGATTTGTCTTGGGAGTAATGCCGAAATAAGGGATGAAATAAAAGAAGAGAACGGCGATAAAGCTGTTGGCCACCTGAACGTTGAAGACAGTGCTGGGCAATCGACTTTTTAAAATCAGGGTATGCTTTTCATAAAGCCCGGATATAAAAAATACCAAAACCCAAACAGCGATGATGATGGTAAATGGCCAAAAGTGTAATTCCCAAGAACGCACCGAGGGAAGCCCCCACTCTCTCAGAGTTAAAGCAGACCAAAGGGAAAAATACAAAAGTAAGACATCGCCTAAAAACAGAGCCAGAGTTTTGTTTTTGCTGGATATGGTCATATTAAATGAGTATCATACAACAACTGGCAATTTTAATCAATTTTATTTTAGATACAAGCAAGGGATCCGACGGGTTGATTCCGTGATTTATGGATAGATTTAGACTTTAGAAATATCTACCCCAACATTTTCAGGTATGGCTTGGCCCTCTTTAACGACTCCATCATCTCCAGAAATTTCATCATTTAAAATCTCTTTTTTTGGTTGTTCTGTTGTCTCCAGTTTTGATTCTTTCAATCTTTTCTTTTCTTCTTCTAATCTCTGTTCTACTCTTTCTGTTGCTTCCTTTGTTACTTCTTCATCAATTTTCTTTAGAAAATCGGGTAGATTTTCCAAAATTTCAGGAAGTGATTTTATACTTTGATTAAAAGCTTCCGCTAGTGATCTAGCCATCTCTGGTTGAATTTCTCCCATTGATAAACTTTTAAAATTTCCGCCTTCTTGTGTTTTTCCGTTCGTTGCTACACTTGTACTGGACCCCTTTCTTTAGACACTAACCTTGTTAACTGAATTGTATTCCCTGGTCGCCAAAAGTGCAAATTGCTGCGGCGGCATTTTGAGTGCCGAGTGAATGCGTGAATTGTTGTAGCAATAAATCGTTTGGTATATTTCGTACACCAATTCACCAAGTGTTTTGAACCGAGACGGATCACCAAGATCAATTTTAAATTTGTCGTAGAAAGATTCTTGGTATCCATTTTCCCATGGACAGCCGGGGGCTGACCGAGAAATGAGAACGCCCACAGTTTGCAATGCTTCGATAAATATCTGCGAATTGTACTCGCTGCCGTTGTCGGAATGGAATATGGCCGGACGGGAATTGTTTTGCAAAGCGTTCATAAATGCCGATAACACAAGTTGTACGGCGTGAGTGGTGTAGACCGCCAAACCGACAATTTTTCTGGTGTATAAATCTTCGACAGTTGCAACATACACCGTCTTGCCCTGAAACGGTATGTAGGTGAAGTCGGAAACCCATATGTGATTTTCATACGATGGATATTCAATGAGTAACAGATTAGGGTAAATGACCTTGATATTCTTGGTCTTTTTCCACTTTCTGCCTCTCCGACGATATGCTTTGATACCGAAAATATTCATCACTCTTTTGATTGGTTTTCTGTTCATTTTGAGGTGAATGGCGATCCGACGAGAACCATATGATGGATGCTCTCGAAGCACTTCCTCGATCTGACATTTGATCTGCCAGTTTTTGTCCGGTTTCTTGGGTTTGTAGTACAGAGTTCCTCTCGACACACCAAGCTCTCTGGCCCTGAGAGTTTTGGTGGTGAGGCTCTCCACCATCATTTCTTTTTTTGGGTTTCAGAAAGCTTGAGGGTCATTTCACCCACCAGCCTGAGGAGCTGATCGTTCTCTCTTTTGATTTTGATGTTTTCGGAAAGTGTCGGTTGACCTTCCACTTTCTTGGCAATCCATGTGTAGATGGTGCCTTCTGCTATCCCATGATCGGCAGCTGCTTGGGTAACCGATACTCCTTCGTTTTTAAGTCGATTGATAATCTGCTCCTTCACATCGGGAGCTATTTTGTGTCTTTTCATGTTTCTTGTATTAATTATTATCTGCTAATTATATACAAGATTGGTGTTCAAATTTTGGGGTCCGGGCCACTCTGTTCTAACAGCATTTATCAGTCTCTTCATAAAGGTCTCCCAAATCAATATTACAACCAATTGATTATAATGTCCAATTAAATCGTGCTAT
>JBDRNN010000140.1:0-9402 GCA_043811145.1 Candidatus Bathyarchaeota archaeon | reverse complement strand
AGCCGCAACTGACAAATTTTAAAGGCTAGCATTGGCGTAGGAGACAGTAAGCTGAACATCTCGCCGAAGCTTGATGCGTACACTCCTGTTCCATAACGAGTAGTCTTCTCGTGCCGAACGTCTATTTTTGAGGATGGCTTGGCCCTTAGATGCTTTCAGGGCTTATCCATATAAAGCGTGGCTACCCAGCACTGCCTTGTCAGACAACTGGTAGACTAGTGGCTTCGAGAGAATGTTCCTTTCGTACTTATGCTCCCTTCCTCTCAGACGTTAACACCTATAGTAGATATAGACCAATCTGGCTCACGCCGATCTGAACCCAGCTAATGTGCCCATTTAATCTGTGAACTCCAGTACCCTTGGCTGCTGCTGCACAGCCAGGTGAGGGCAAGCCGACAGCGACGCCGCAACACGCGGGGTCAATACGAACTTTCACCCGCTACGACACCATTTTAGGGGTCTTACAAATGATACACCAAATGTTCTTTCAATCTCTTTTTCTTGTCAGGATGCCTAAAGTTTATCAATTTTTGAAATCTTTGAAGGTTATCTTTACCATAGAATGGTAAAGTTATTACATTGTTTTTATCCTTCCATGTTTTTCCAAGTCTGAAACCATATTTTTTAAGTAAAATTTGAACTGTTTTGATTAAATCTTTACGATTTGAACTAACAGTTATGTGGTTTCTAACTTTTTTGATACTGCCTTCAGCATCGAACATACCTTGAAGAAATCCTAGTTGGAATACTTCAGGTTTGTCAAGAATCCATGTTGAATTTTCTCTATGTTTTTTGATTTCATTAAAGAAATCTTTTGAGAAAATTGTTATTCTGTAATAACCTTTAGAAGTTTTTCTTACAGTTATGATTTTATTGAAGTCTTTTTGAACAGCGTATTGTACAATTTTAAGCCATTCATGTGATTTCTGATCAATTTCAACAATGTATTCAAACTTTCTTTTGTTATTGTAGACAACAGCGTCTTCGCTGGCGCCTACAAGAAAGCCATGAAAATCGCTAATTAAATCCGTTGGATTTAATTGATTGTCGATTTTCATGAATTACTATTGACGAAGCTTCCTTATCTACTTTTCGTGTACGAAGACCGAAAAGGAGAATTTGGAAGTTGAGTTGAAAGAGTAATTCCACTTGTAAAACTATCCCCGAGGTAGCTTTTCTCATGTCACACGCAGCCATTTACGCCAACGTGCGTATCGCTAATTCAGACTTTCGTCTTTGGGAATCTTATTGTTCGATTTCCAATCAAGCTAACATTTGCATTTACACTCTTCATCCGATTTCCGACCGGATTGAGTTAACCTTTGAGGACCCTCGATATCTTTTCGAGGGCGTACCGTCCCAGTCAAACTACCCATCTGCAGCTGTCTATTGCTTAACGCAATATTAGCAGTATATTCGAGAAAGGGCAGTGTTACACTTTTGACTCCACTTTAACTAACGTCAAAGTATCGATGTCTCCTGCCTACTCTATACAACCACAAGCATACCGCAACAACAAACTGTAGTAAAGCTCTACGGGGTCTACTCTTCCCGCTATAGGTCTCTGGCCTAATCACCAGAAAAGTTGGTTCGCCGGAGTCAACTTTGGGACAGTGGAAACCTCGTTAATCTATCATGCAGGCCAACATTTAATTGGCAAGGGATTACGCTCAATTCTGTTACTTTAAGACTTTCTTTTCAGAAAGCGGGTTTATCATTTCTGTAAACCTCCTTATGTTACCATAAGGATCGGACTGGCTCTTCACAAAAAATAAATTAAATTGTGTCTGGCGTACAGTCTCTGGGGATCCTGCCTTTTAGGCAGTTTCCTGCTGATTGTCCTCATACCTCTTGAATTGTTCCACTTTGGGACCAAGAGAATCTGGATGTTCCAGCATACGGCCAGATTTTACTAAGGCAACTTATATCACCTTAAGACCCTCAGAGTTAGGGCCGGCCTACAGCGGGGCTTCTTCAGGTTGGAACCTGATATGACACACCGCCCGTGGCCACGATTCGTTGACTATACAAGACCTTTAGATTTGGCAGTCAACTACGTTTTTGTTAAACAGTCGGGTTTCCTTTGTTATTGAAACCTGAGCATCGCTGCTCAGGCACCAGTTATACCGAAGATACCTGGCTAAATTGCCGAATTCCCTAAAGTTGATTAATCCGAACGCCATGGCTTACTTAGCCAGGGAACCTGTGTCGGTTCTGGGTACGAATAACTAAAATTCTAACTGCTCAAGTTTTTATGAACCCTTGGAATTACCTTTACTCCTCTAAGGAGGAGCTACTCCTGTATTTACATGGTTCTCATCTTGACGATACTCCCCATGTTTCAACAGTTGAACACAACGACAATTGTGTAAAGACTATCCAAAGGTGTCCAAGAACAGGTCAAATAAATTTTCGTTAGTTATAGAATATTAACTATATTCCCTTTCTCCAAACTCTGATTAGGGTTTGGATTAGGATCGACTAACTCCCAGCAGATAAGCTTTACTGGGAAACCCTTTCCCTTTAGGCGGTCGGGATTCTCATCCGACTAACATGCTACTTCCGACAGGATCTTCATTCCTGAACGGTCCACACACTCTTACGAATATGCTTCTGTCCATACAGGACGCCTCTCTACCATCTACACTAAAAAAGTGCAAATCCAAAATATCGGTAAATAACTTAGTCCCGTCCATTTTCAGCGCTCTTGATTTTGATGGGTCCGCTTTTACACGTTGTTTAAAGGATGGCTACTTCTAAGCCTACCTTCCCACTGTCTAAAATCAAAAACCACTTTCTACACTTAGTTATTTTTAGGGACCTTAATTTTGGGCTGGGTTGTTTCCCTTTCGACCACCAAACTTACTCCGGTGGTCTCACTCCAAGTCTGCCAACTAAAGCATTCGGAGTTTGACAACAAAGCTGGAGATTTCTCTCCTTGACTTCGTAATCAGTATCTCTACCTCCTTAGTTGGATAAAACTCAGGCTGAGCTAACACTCATTTCGAGAGGAATCAGCTATTGCAAGATTCGATTGGCTTTTCACCCCTAATCCCAGGTCACTCGAGTGGTTTGAACCAACAACGGTACGGGCCTCCACCACACTTTCGCGCGACTTCACCCTGCCCAGGATTAGATCATCTTGCTTCGGATCTCGAAGTAATGACTAAACGCACTTTCACACGTTGTACCCGAAGGTACTATCGCTTTCGCTTTGGTTGCGTGCCTTAAGCACTTAACCTTGCCATTACCACGAACTCCCTGCCCCGTTTTTCAAAACGGACGATGGGTTATTCCTTCTTTCGAAGGCTTTCGCCATCTAACTATGGCTGCTTGGGTTCAGGTTTTTTTCATCTCCTTTTAAGGATTCTTTTCAGTTTTCCGTCGCCGTACTATTACGCTATCGGTCTTAAGTTATGTTTAGAATTAGGAGCAAATGTCTCCCGTATTCAGACTGGAAATTCGACCAGCCTTACTCTGGATACTTGCCATTACCTTTTACATTTACCTTTACGGGACTATCACCCTTTATAGTGTCCCTTTCCAGGGAACTTCAAGTTCTTGTATTAAGGTAGACACAAGTCCAAACTCCACATCTACGTGCATTTCTGCAAGTATTCGGTTTGTTCTATGCCGTTTTCGGTCGCCCCTACTTACGGTATCACTATTGTTTTCTTTTCCTGCGGTTACTAAGATGTTTCAATTCTCCGCGTACGCTTTCGTATAACGAATTCACCATATTTCTATGGAGAAGGATGTCCTATTAGGCCATTTCAGGATCAATATCTGCATGCGATTCCCCTGAACTTTTCCCAGCTTGCCAGGACCTTCATCGCTACTTAAGCCGAACCATCCACCAAACAGCTTGGAAGCTAGCTGTCTTCAACCTCTGGACCTATGACGCATCATTATTACTATGATTAGGGATAGCAACTACATCAAATGAATTTGCATTCATATGACGTGTTGTCATTTACTTGACAACATGCTTTCACCCTTGAGTTTCCTCAAGAGCAACTATAATTTGGAACAGTTTAAACTGTTTTCAAATTTTACATACGTTGCTCAGAATTAGTAAATAGGGTTATGTAGGGTTGTCACCCTGATTTTACCGATGATCTTTGGTTTGTCAAACCAATTCACACTGTACTGTTGCAAAAATCTTTGATTTTTGTTAACAATAACTCTGAACAGCGCACTACGCTTATCTTTTACTTTTATATTTATCTATACACGCGAACTACTTTTAAATGTTTATGTTTGAGTGGAATTTTGTTCCACTTTATTTTACAATGGACCCTGGGGGACTCGAACCCTCAGCCTCTTGCTTGCAAAGCAAGCGATCTACCAGTTGATCTAAGGGCCCTTAGCCCAAGGGGCATCCTATAGACACGCAATTTGGCATCGTTGCTGCACATAACTTCTTTTTTTGAATAAAAAAAGGAGGTGATCCAACCCCACGTTCCCGTAGGGTTACCTTGTTTATCGCTATAGTAGCTTTCAGCTACTAAAGTTACGACTTAGCCCTTCTTGTAGAGAATTGATTTGAATCGCTCTTCACGAGCCTCACCAAAACTCCACTCAAATGGCTTGACGGGCGGTGTGTGCAAGAAGCAGGGACGTATTCAGCAAAAGATTTCACAGTTATAAGATCACTCACTGAGCTGCTTTACCATGCATTATGTTTTACAAATAAATTTGTAAAAAGCATAATGGCCTGGACGTGTTCATTACGATCTCATAACGTTGATGACCTTCGCTTACTAGAAATTCCAGCTTCACGTGGGCGGGTTACAGCCCACGATCCGAACTAGGCGCAGTTTTAGGAGATTGGCTTCACCTTTCGGTGTTGCATCCCATTGTGCTACGCATTGTATGCCGCGTGTAGCCCATGAAATTCAGGCCATCAGCCAACAAGAGAAGATATACTAAATTTAGTCCATTTCGGATGTAATAAATTAATTGTTTTGTAAAATCTTTTTACATTCGATTGCTTGTTAACTTCTACAACATATGAGCTATCAGCTTTTACATGACCTTTTGGTTGAAATCCTTTATTTTCAAGTATTTCTCTTATAAAAGAAATGATTTCTTTATTTTTCATTTTAATTCTAACTTTGAAGTATTTTTCTTTGTCTATTTCTCCCCAACCTTCGGCATCAAATATACCGGCAATAAAAAATGTTAATTGCTTTTCGGTTAAGTTTGGTCTAAAATTAATAAATGTTTTATTACCAATAGGTATGTTATACTTTTTTGTTAGAGTGTCATGTAATTTCTTGGAGTTTATTCCAAGTTTCCATACTGTAGCGGATTTGTCATAGAAGATAGAGTGTTGGTATTTTAATTTATTGAACATACTAGAAATTTTATTTGTAAAAATCTCATTATTAGAGGCAATTACTATTCTGTTTGTGTTTGGTTCTATATGTCCATCACCAACAATTAAGCCGACTAAATAACCTTCAATTTCGTTTTTATCGATTTTCATTTTTAATCACTTGTTCTTAATTAGCGAAGCTTCCTTATTTACTTTTCGTGTACGAAGACCGAAAAGGAAAATTTGG
Source organism: Candidatus Bathyarchaeota archaeon (assembly GCA_043811145.1). Lineage (GTDB taxonomy): Archaea > Thermoproteota > Bathyarchaeia > Hecatellales > Hecatellaceae > JBDRNN01. The sequence continues at coordinate 3,835 of JBDRNN010000140.1, read as the reverse complement.
AAGCTGAGTTGCTAACGAATGATTAAAAATAGATATTGAGACGAAAATCGGTTTTTACTCAACTCTTGCTGTATACTGACCTGCCGTGGCCCACTCCTTCCTCCCACTTAGCGCGGGCAGTCCCAATAGAGTGCTCTAATTCCGGAGAACTAGATAGCAACTATTGGTGTGGGTCTCGCTCGTTTCCTGACTTAACAGGACACCTCATGGCACGAGCTGACGACGGCCATGCAGCTCTTCTCAGCTTGTCTGGTAAGCCCTTTAGGCTGACCCTCATTCTGCTGTCTTCCATGGTAAGATTCCTTGCGTTGAATCAAATTAAACCGCAGCATCCACTTCTTGTGTGCTTCCCCGCCAATTCCCTTAAGTTTCATCCTTGCGAACGTACTCCCCAGGCGGCCCACTCAACATCTTCACTACGGCACTGCATATCCACGAGAGATATGCAACACCAAGTGGGCATCGTTTACAGCTTGGACTAACTGGGTATTTAGTCGAACCTTGTGAGACTAAATTACGGTTCATATACACTAGATCCGATATCTAATCCAGGTCGCTACCCAAGCTTTCATCCCTCATCGTCAAGACCGTTCCAGTCGAGCGCCTTTTATGGCCTCATTTTATTCATGCTTAGAGCATGAAAAAAAAGGACGCCACAGGTGGTCCGTTATGGATCAGAAGATTTTACCCTTACACATAACGTACCCTCGACCTCTCCCGGCTTCAAGTCCTACAGTATCTTCAGCACACTGCTAGTTTTCTAACAGATTTAACCAAAGACTTGTTGGACCGACTACGGATGCTTCAGGCCCAATAAACGTGACTACCATTCGTGGCTCGGTTATTACCGCGGCGGCTGGCAACCGTATTGCCCACCACTTATTCACCTTCCTTTTTAGAGAAGGCAAAAGAACTCGCATAAGCGAGATCACTCAAGTTCCCCTCATCACTCTTTCGAGCATTGTGAAGGTTTCGCGACTGCTGCACTCCGTAGAGCCTGGCTTAATGTCTCAGAAGCCATCTCCGGGCTATCACTCTCATGACCCGTAGCGATCAAAGCCTTGTTGAGCTTGTAAATCACTGAGTTTTATCTCAAGTGAAAGTTTACCTCAACAACAAGCTAATCGCCCGCAGCCCCATCCTAAAGTGCCGAAGCTTTTAATGAAAAAACTTTCCAGTTATAATCATCTATGGAGTATTATCCCCAGTTTCCCAGGATTATCCTCCGCTTTAGGGCAGGTTAGCTACGTGTTACTGAGCAGTTCGCCATGCTTGCGCATAGACTCGCATGCCTTAATCGAAACCTGATAACAGTAGTCTCCGGCGGGATCAACCAGAATTGTGGGTTTAACACACTTCTATAATTTTTTAATTGAAATTTTAGATTGTCCTACTTTTAACAACGTTTTACCTTGCGTGCCTACATCTGACGTGATATATTATCATATCTTCATTTTTGTAGATGCTCTCTTTTAGAAGAGCACTAACATATGCAAATCATACACTGGTATGTAGGTTGGCAAAATTGGTATATAGAATTTTCTAGCACACTAATTAAAAACGAAACGTGTACAGCCAAACTAACCCGTCATCTTTCGGCACATGACATCACTCACATGCTTATTCGCAAAATAAATGTCTGCAGTGGATTGTTATCCACTGAGATATTGTCGAATTTTATTCGACAACATAACCCTGGTTGCGAATATCACTATTATGCACATGATAGATATTTAAACGTTTTTCTGATGTTTTGTGATTGAAATTGTGATAGAAAGGCCGAGGCCGAGATTTGAACTCGGACTAACAGCTCCACAAGCTGGTATGCTACCATTACACTACATCGGCCATGTTTCTATATTGTGTTATAATTAGGATTTAAAAATGATTATTTAAATTGCTGAAAAGTCTTTGAAATCTCTTGCTGGAACTTTAGTTGTAATTACATTTTTTACTTTTGCCATTGAAGGGCCTTTTTGACACCATAAAACTAGTTGTTCTATATTTTTTGGTTCGCCTTGAGCATATATTTCTACATCTCCATTTGGTAAATTTTGTACAGTTCCTTTAATTTTTAATTCAACTGCTTTTTTCGTAGTTGTGTCTCTAAACCAGACACCTTGTACAAGACCTTTTACTAAAATATGAATTGATTTCATTATAATCACTTTAGTGCAGGGGACGAGATTTGAACTCGCGAAGGGACTAACCCATAAGGCCCTCGACCTTACCTCTTTGGCCACTTGAGTACCCCTGCTTGTACTTATTTATACGTACATAATAATCTTAAAATATGGCTAGTATTGAAAAACTTGCACAGGAACGAAATTTTCATGGATTAATTGTAGCTTCTATGGTAACAGCTTTAGCATTTGTAGCTGGATTATTTTGGAGAGATGCTATTCAACAACTTATAACTGAAATTATTCCTGAAGGTGAAGGATTGTTGTATTCGTTTATTGTTGCATTTCTTGTAACAATAATTGTTGCTGTTATTATAATCTTTTTAGTTAAGACGCAAGAATGGAAAACTCGGGCTAAGGAAAGAATTGCTGCTAGAAGAGCTGTTAAGAAATCTACTAAAAAGAAAAAGTGATTATTTTTTAGATTTCTGACGACGTCCAGATTCTTTTACTTTATCTATGTTGTAATTTTTATTTTCTTTAGAAACTTTCATTGGTTTGAATAATGCTTGAACAATAACACCAACTAATGTTATGAAATATATAATTACGAAAACTATGAATATTACAAATATGACAGCAAGTGTGTAAACCATTCCTAAGAATAGTGATGGTAATAGAACAATGACAAAAGGTGCTATTAAAATTCCTATAATTATGCTTAGGATAATAACTGCTAAACCAAGTAAGAATGATCCTCCAAAGAATAAGAAGTATTTTGCATTAGGCATTTAATCACCTTCTACCTGCAAGCGCACCGCCAATTAATACTCCTGCTGCTAAATTGCCGCCACCTCTTCTTTGACTAGGTAAGTATTTTGCAAGAGTTCCTGCTAGTTCGCTAATAGGTAAACTTTGTATCCATATTCTTCCAGGACCTTGACAAGTTGCAAGGAATAATCCTTCTCCACCCCAGATTATATTTTTAATTCCTTTTACTCTTTCAACACTATATGTTATAGTAGAATCAAACATTGCTAAATTACCTGTGTCTACACGAACTTTTTGATTTGCAATAAGTTTAAGTTGTGAAACTTCTCCACCTACATTGAAAAATACCATTCCTGGTCCTTTGATTTTAATAAGAATAAGTCCTTCTCCTCCAAGGAATCCAGCACTAAGTTTCTTTGTCCATGTCGCATCCATTGTAACTGATTCTTCAGCACAAACAAATGCATCTTTTTGTGCAATTATTTCTTGATTAGCTGTAAGATTCATTGGTATAATTTTACCTGGAACTTCCGGTCCAAATGTTACTAATCCTTTTCCAGCTTCACTTGTGAAATTTACTAAGAAAAATGATTCGCCGGCAAACGTACGTTTTATTCCTTTCCATAGTCCGCCTTTAGCTCTAGTTTTCATACTCATGTTGTCAGACATGAAAACCATTCTACCAGATTCTGAGTAAAGAGTTTCACCTTTATTTAATTCTATGTTAAGCATTGGCATTGTTGTTCCTTGTAAACTGTATTTCATAAAATCACTTTCATTGTTATATTAATAAAGTTAAGCGCTGAGGCCGAGATTTGAACTCGGGTGATCTTGCGATCACAAGATTAGCAATCTTGCGCGTTTAGCCAAACTCCGCCACCTCAGCATATTCTACAATGAGAGGTAATGGATGAACTTGTTTATCCAGACTACCTCAGCAA
>JBDRNN010000139.1:0-5190 GCA_043811145.1 Candidatus Bathyarchaeota archaeon | reverse complement strand
CCCTCAAATCTTTGTAGACTTTATATTTATGTTGAAAGTTCAGGTGGATCTCTTGAGCTCTTTTCACTAGTTCCTTCTTTCCGATTTTTCTTTTGTTCTCGTAAATTTCGATTTTTCCTTTTTCGAAAAGATGTAATCCTTCCAAAAGGTCTAGCAACAAAGGAACGTTAAACTCTGCAACCTTAGGTTTAGGTATTCCAAGAGGCTTTCCATAATACCCTAGCTTGTATAGCTCAGTACCCGCTTCTGAATTCCAAACTACAAGCCGATTCTCAACTAAATCAGTTATAATTTTTCTCTGCATAGAATTTTCAAGCTTTCACACAGTTATAGCCAGTATCTTCGCTATGTCGTTAGCATTCTCACAGACATCCGCAATTCCCTCAAGAAACTTTGCAATTTCCCTAAGCATCAATATAACAGGTAAGTTTGCACTACTGGTCATAATTTTAACATCAACCTTACGATATAGGTTGTCAACAATCCTCTCAGCAGATTCAACATTTTTCGCTATTTCTAGAGTTCTAGCACCCCCATAACTTAGGGATAGTATTGTTTCCCGTAGTTTTATTGCACAATCTAAAGCTGCTTCCGCCAACTTCCCAACATCTTTGATGATATCGTTTTCAACCTTCCACTTCCTATTGGAAAGCTCTGCAAGTCTAAAAGAAATTCCCTCACAATAATCAGCCATTGTACCGATCTCAGAGGAGAGACGGGTAAAGTCTTCACGGCTCATAAGAACCATACCAACTGCAGCTACCTCTTTCATCATCGCCCGCTTTATCTCGGTTGACTCTTCGTCAAGTTTGATGAGGTTATCAGAGTGTTTGTTTACCTTAGCATAATTGCTATTTTGGTAAGAAGTTATCATTAGGCAAACCTCTCGTAGAGAGTCCAATGCCTTACGCATATGATCCTGACAGATATCCAGCAGAACCCTTCTAGTCTGTTCTGCGGATTCCAAAGGAAGAGCCATATTTAATATCCTCTAAACTGAAATTTAGCCTATAAGAAGATGGTGAAAGCAGATTTAAAAAACTAACTATACATACTTCATTTAAAGAAGAATATTCAGAGGTTAAAACTTGAAAATCTTTCTAGAAAAAATCAACATTCCAAGTACAAAAAGAATTGACCTAATAGATATAACCCGACATGTTGAGAATTTTGTTAGAAGATGCGGTGTAACTGATGGCTTATGCCTTGTCTATGCACTCCATACAACTGCAGCGATAATCGTGAATGAGCATGAGGGCGGTTTAATTCAAGATATAATTAGCAAAGTTGAACAAACCTTTCCCAGAGGTGCAGGTTACCTTCATGATAGAATAGACGATAATGCCGACGCCCATCTCGCATCCACTTTTATAGGACCTTCTAAAACATTCCCTATAAAGGACAATAAAATAATCCGTGGAACATGGCAGAATATATTCTTCCTAGAGACAGACGGACCGCGAAGTCAAAGAGAGGTTATAATGGAAATTCTTGGAGAAGAAATGAACAAGAATCATTAGGCCTTGGAAAGAGTTACAGTTTAGTTTATTGGTTTCCCAATATCCAAGAATTCTATCTTGCTTTTGAAATATTTCGATAGAAGGAGGGGTAATTTATCAATTTCAGTCCTAACCTGTCTCCAACTATCTCTATCCCTTAAGGTCACTGTCTCATCTTCCAGTGTTTGGTAGTCTACGGTGATGGCTATGGGTATTCCTGCCTCATCGGCTCGGGCATATCGTTTGCCTATAGAACCTGAACTCTCATATTCAACTGTAAAACTATACTCAGAATCATTTAACATCCCATAAAGGTTCATTGTCTTTTCCAGCAGTCCATCTTTTGATACCAGTGGAAAAACAGCAATTTCGACGGGAGATATATCTTTCGGCAGTTGTAATACCGCCCGACCTTCTTTCTCAACGTAAGCGTTCTCAAGAGTGGCGTAAAGTATCCTATCGGAACCGAAAGATGGTTCAACTACACTAGGAAGGAACCTACTACCAGTTTCCTCTACAAAAGTCTCATTAAATTGGACATGCTCAGGAAGAATTTTGTAACTTTTACCGATACCTTTTAGATCATAGTAGCCATTCCTGCTAAAGGCTTCATTGATTTCTTGTGGTGAGGTAATCCCCAGCAATCTTGATAAATAAACGGATTCTCCCCCAAATGTTTCAAAAAGATTTTTTTTACTCGGGAGAATGATTGATTTTTTAACTTTCTTAGATTTTTCATAAGGAACCAATACCCGCAAATCCACACCACTATACGCCATATGCATTTTTAGATCGTAGTCTGTTCGCAATGCATGACCTGAAACTTCAACTAAGCCCCATCTTGTAAGTTCTATGACCTGATCGAAAGTTTGAGCTGAATAGTGAGCTCTTTGACCTGAAAGTTTCTCTATGAAACATTGATTTTTATCAGGAACTCCAAGATTTCTCATAAACCTCTTAGCCAGAGCCATGAAGTATGCAGTCCACTCTGATTTAATATAGCCTTTTACCAACGCTTCTTTTACAGAAACTTCAACAGGAGTATCAATAGCGTTTTGAATTAGTTCCTCGTGTAGAATGCGTAGATTTTCAGTTTCAACTCCTTTAATTCTATCACACTTACAGTTTTCAGGATTAAAGAAAAACTCAAATTCCATTATTGTTAATTCGCGAAGTCTAATAGGTCCCTGCCTAGGAGAGATCTCGTTTCGAACACATTTTCCAATCTGGGCCACACCAAAAGGTAGTTTGTTTCTCGCAAGCTCGTATAGACGCTTGAAATTTGTAAAGATTCCCTGGGCAGTCTCGGGTCTTCCATACCCAGTATTTCCGCTATAAGGGCCTATGTTAGTTTCGAAAAGTTCATTAAAAAGCTGGGGTTCTCCGAGCTCTCCACTACATTCAGGACATTTGATATTGTGCTTGTGAATCTTGGCGTCCAACTCCTTAATATCTAACCCTTCTCCTGAAATGTTGGCCTGTTCTTCAAGTAAGTGGTCAGCCCTCCAACTCCTTCCACATGATTTACACGAAGTTATCAAGTCGCTAAAGTGAATAGTGTGACCTGAGGCTTCGAACACTATTTTAGGGGTAATTATAGGAGTTTCAATGAACATAATTCTCTCTTTTCGGATGAATGTGTCTGCCCATTTTTGCTCGATTTTTCGTTTCATCAAAGCGCCTAGAGGACCGTAGTCTATGAAGCCACTTACACCCCCATACAGGTCATACGATAACCAAAAAAAGCCTCTCCGCTTTGCTAAGTCCATGATTTTCTGGCATTTGTCAGCATCAGACAAAATAATTCACCTTGTTTGAAGACAGGCGTCTTTGAATTATGCTATTAATTTTTCGAACAGAACAATTAAGCTTTGCTTAAACATCGCTGGTGCTTCATATAGAGTCACTAAAGATAGTTGGATTTTACATTCTTCTGCCTAGATATTATTTTATGTAAAGGGTTGGGTCAGGAATTCTTGCCTCTTCAAAAGCCTTTTTCCTATTTTTACAGCTCTCACAAAATCCACAATGAGTCTCAGAGTCTAAATAACAACTCCAAGTTAACTCATAGGGTAACTTTAACCCTAGTCCAATTTTTATTATATCTGCTTTAGAGGCTGATGCAAAAGGGGCTTCAATAGTTAAGTCTAGATCCGTTCCAAGCCTAGCCGCCTTATTAAAGGCTTCCATGAATGCTCCCCTGCAGTCAGGATAGTTAGCCTGATCCCCACCATGGGCACCATAGAAAATGACTTTGGCGTTAATTTTTGATGCAAAAGCAACTGCCACGGATAATAAAATTCCATTTCTAAAGGGGACTATAATTTCTTTACTAAAATTCTCTCCTACTGGAATTTTTTTATCCACCAAGCAGGTAACGCCGTTGTATATGTTTCTAAGACTTGACAGATCAATATAATCAAATGTTACACCTATAAACTCGGCTACAATCCTAGCTGCTTGAATTTCACGTTTGGAAAGTTGCCCATAATTGACTGTTAATCCATAAGCTTCAAAACCTTCATGTTTAACGAAAGCTGCAACGGTTGAAGAGTCTACTCCCCCTGACATTAAGATAATTGCGCGTTCAACATTTCTTTTCAACTAAAATTCCTCGCGCTAATGACTGAAAAATTGTCAAAATAAAAAAAGATTATATTTTAAAATAAGTTTTAACGTTAGATTCTGTTTAAAGTTGCATGCTTATCTGAAGCTTTTCCATTAGCTCCTTATACCTATTCCTAATTGTCACTTCGGTTACCTTCGCAATGTTTGCGATCTCACGTTGAGTTTTTCGGTCTCCAATAAGAACAGAGGCAATATAAGTAGCTGCAGCAGCTATCCCTGTTGGCCCTCTACCGCTTGTTAAATTGAGCTTGTTTGCCATGTCAATAATATGTAACGCAAGTTTTTCAGCCTTACAACAACTGCTAGCATTGGTGAGTTGATTAGAGAATTTCGCGACATATTTTATAGGATAGATAGGTGGAACGAATTCATCAAGCTCCATGGCTAGAAACCTATAGTACCTTCCAATTTCTCTTTTACTAATGGAGGTTACATGAGCAATTTCATCAAGGGTACGTGGAACTGAACATATTCTACAGGACATATAAATTGCTCCAGCAGCAACTCCTTGAATTGATCTACCCCTCACTAACCTCTTTTTAACAGCTCGCCTATACGTGACAGCGGCAGTCTCAACTATACTTTTAGGCAAGCTTAGAGAAGCTGCAATTTTGCTCATTTCTGAAAGAGCAATCGCTAAACTCCTTTCAGAGGCTCCATTTACTCGAACTCTATTCTGCCATTTTCTTAGCATGTAAATTTGGCTTTTCTGAGGTAGGGAAAGATTTTTGCCAGCAGTGTCCCTGTCCCTTTTGTCAATAAAAGTTGACAGCCCCTTATCGTGAATTGCGTATGTTGAAGGTGCTCCAACTCTTGTTCTCTTCGCTCTCTGTTCTTCATCGAAAGCTCTCCACTCAGGACCTGTATCTGCTATTTTAGTGGCTAGTACATAACCACAACCCATACAGACCAATTCGCCTTGATCATAATCTCGCATTAATTTATCACAGCCACACTCTGGACAGATTCTTCCTTTAGAGATTGGCCTTGGAGAAGATTTAGGATTTTTTTCAATTCTTCTTTGCAAAGACTCATCCTACCTGATTAAGCGAATATATAAAGT
>JBDRNN010000138.1:0-9790 GCA_043811145.1 Candidatus Bathyarchaeota archaeon | reverse complement strand
GACCCCTTCGATAGTTTATCCTCGTTAATACACTATAAAGATTACTACGACACATAAGAGGCTTTACACAGTAAAAGGCTATTTGTTTCACGATCTTGACAGCTATAGCCCGAAAATCCCCGTCAGACAACGCCAGATATTTCGATTTCTCTTTTTTTTCTATATTTTAAGGGTGATTCCAATTCATGCAACCTATTGTACTCAGCCAATAACGCCTGGAGAAGCAACTTCAGCTCAGATGGATCCTCCTGATAAGCTTCGTCCAATTTTTTCTTAAGATCCGCGTGAGACTTCGCTTTAAGCTTTTCTTTCAGTTTTTTTTCAAACCATTCCTGAAAGCGAACACCTTGAGGTAAAGCCAAACCCAATATTAATGCTATTGCGATAAAGCAAGGTATGACCGGTCACCTTAATTATAAAAGAGTTATAACTGCTATTTCAATTTCTAGGTTAGATAAATCCTATTTAATCGTTGTTTTTTAGTCGGAATAGAGGAGTGTGAAACTGCACGGTTAAATTTTAACTTTTTACAGTTTTTCCCCCTTTTACTCGGTAATTTGTATTTTCAAAGGAAATGTTCCACATAGGAGATTATGGTATTTATATTGCCTAAATATGCACCATGGTGCTTGGGGTATGATGGGTTTTTATTAAGATTATGAACTATGAATGATGAAGAAAAAAGAGGAAGATTTAGTGTTAAGCATATATGTGAGCAACTACTTTGCTGTTTCTGCTTGGGCTTTGATGAGTGCTCGCAGGCTTTCCTTTCCTTTCTCGTATGGAATTATCTCATGAACCTCGAATTCATAGAAGGGATTGAACAAGTTTACGTCTTTGAAGGCAACTGTGGAATCTCCTTCACCCATTGCATATCCTGAAATTCCGTCTAGGAAGAAACCGAACTCCGTTATTTCACCTTTCTTCATAAGGTTGTCGATAATCGCCCACATCTTCTCTACGAGCTTCAAATAGTCTACAAGGTCTGCAGGCCATGGTGCCATAGGATTCCTACGCCACAAAGTCAAAAATCTAGCCATCTAACTACCTCCAACGTGTTTCTCGAATTACAAGTATATAGCATTAACTCTTTGATGATGCCTCGAACACTGTCGGTACCTTGGTGCGCACGCATGCACATAATTTTAACTGTTACCTAGATTTCCTTCGAAGGGTACAGTAGGATCGGATAGAAGATTTGCATTTTTTACAGTTCTTTACAATGTTAGCTCGTAGTTTACACATTTAGATTTCACTTCATTCCATATCTAAGTTGAAGCACTATTCGGCCTTTCGGGTTCAGGTGCACGCATGCACATAATTTAATTTTCTAAGTTAGAGATACTATGTAGTCCTGTTTCTGGTGTTATGGAAACTGTTCCCTTTAGTGCAAGTTGAAGTTGGAGAATTCCATGGTAATTAACTACTTCACACTCGGTGAGTTTTACAAAGTTTCCTGTTTTTAGGTTAGCGACCATTTTCTGCCATTCTTCACGTTTACGGTATCTTTTACGGTATCTTACAAAGGTTGAGCCTGTCTTGTCTTTTACAAGCAGCATGAATGCGTTCATGTCAACTATTTCCCCTTCAATATTCACATTTGGCATGTTTCGATGAATTTCGCTGATATCCATACATATCATCCTCCATCTATTTTTCTTTGGAAACCCACATTTTTACGGCTTCTTCGACCGCCCGGGAGAGATCGCCTTTTCTTCCGCTAAATCTCTCGATGGTCTTGAATCTGAGCTTCTTTTCCAGTTCATCTTGGAGATCCACGCATATTCTACCCATCTTAATTACCAACCTACCATTTTTTTGTACACGCTGTATGCACGATTCGTCCGTGTCAGATATTTTTCCAATAAGCAAAGCGTCTGATGCAGGTTACTTGTGTTTCTGTTATCATTGTCTATTCACCTTCGCTTATCTCTGTAATATATTATATGCTTACCAGCTTATAAGGATATCTGTTAAATCGTTTAAGCTAAAAAGAGACTATCCCACCCTTTTATGTGTGTGGGTACCCTGGTGCGCACACACAAAAAAAATGAATGATTATTTTTTTAAAAATAAATTACGGCAAAGTTTCCCAACAAAATAAATATTGGGGAAAAGCTATGGCAGTTTCTAATTTTCTTCTGTGGGGAACCCTAGTTCTTTCCATTCTTTGATTCCGCCTGCGTAGCGGGCGATATTGGTAAAACCCATCTCTACCAGTCTCTTAGATGCCTTATCGCTGGCAGGACATTCATAGCTTCCGCAATAGACTATTATCTTCGCATCTTTCCTAAACAGCTCTTCAGCTTTCTCTATCGCGCTCAAAGGTAAGGAAATTGCGCCTTTTATATGTAAGATTTTGTAAGTTTGCTCTTCTCTGGCGTCGCCCAAAGTAAATTCTTCGTTGGTTTCCATCTTGCTTTTCAGCTCTTTTGCGGAGATTGTTTCCATCATTTTTTAATCAACTTCATTCAAAAACCGTGGTTATGTGTATACCTTGGGGCACCTTTAACAATTTTACTGTATAAACAAGTCGTTGAGTCATTTTTCACTTCAATTTTTCTGAAAGTTCTTTAGCGAATTTAATGGGGTCTAACAAGGCTTGCAGATGAGTTTCAGCTTTTTTCCTTATTTCTTCTTCTACAATTATTTCACAAGGACCAATCAGGATATCGTCTTTACCTAACTCGACAGTTTTTCCTTCTCCAACAGATTCAAACCGATAATAAGGATACTCAGATTTTTCGACTATAAATTTAGCTGCTATCTTGGGCTCAGATTTTAAACTTTTCAAATCATTGAAGACCCAAAAATGCTCATCTCGGCTGTTAAGCTTCATGTTTGGACAATTAGCTCCAAAGGAAACTATCTTCTTTCCCTTCGCTCCCGATTTTATCCTGCTAACCGCCCCCTCCTCAGTAACGACAATTATAATTTTTTGAGTTGCGCTTAAAGCAGCTTCAATCATTCCCCCAGAACCCGCAACAACCCCGTTATGATCAATAGTAAAGTCAATCAAGCGTGGGTCGACCTCAGCATGAACATCAAGCAAAACATCCTTTTCACCTACTTCCTGAACTGCATCTTCGTAAGCAAACATTACATCACCTGGATCGATCAGCTTGTGAGTTGGACAGAAACAGGTTTCAGGTACCCCATACACCTGAAAATCGGGCCATTTGTTCTGCACCGCTTTCTTCACAGAATAAGTTACAGCAGTATCGCCGGCTAGTATGCATTGTTTTCGTGGATGTTCAGAGGCTATAGCGGATAGAAGTTTAGCAGCTACTGTTCCGTTATAAACAAAATCTACTTCCTCCAGTGCCGCGATTGCAACATTACTATTAATATACGTACCTACCAAGGCGTCCGGATGTTTCTTTACAGCTTCTTCGATGTTTTCTTTCAAAACATAGCCAATATTTTCAGGTTGAGGCTGAACCATAGGACAGCGAGGCATCAAAAATGTACCGTCCTTGATCCTTGCCACGGGGATGAAAGTTCTAACAGTTCCGCCAGCTAAAGTATAAAAATCCTCAGCCATAAACGCAACAGCAGTAATTAGGGCTTTTACGTCTTTCTTACCCTTCAGAGCAACTCCCCGCTTACAAATTCCACCAGTATCTTCAACGCTTCCACCATTATTCCACGTTATTTCATGAAGAGAAGGAGACACGTAATTGTGAGCTAAAAGTAAAACATCACTCAAATAAGTCACAACCAAGTATCCTTTGAAGTGTCTGTTGAGGTTTAATGAAGATATACAAGCTAAAATATAAACAAAACTTCAAACTAGATAAAATTAAAATCGCCCCTCTAACAGGTTTTGCAAGAGGTATATGAACCGATGATATTTCCAGTACATGAAAGACTTGTAGATGTTATCCAAACATCAAGATTGAAAAATGTTCACTCCAGAGATTTAGTTGGAAAAATAGTTTACTACTCAACACGATATCTCATAGTTCTTGAGAAAAAACCGGTAAAGAGTAAATGCAGGATATATGCAGTCAAGTTGGAAGGCGAAGATCTATTTTGTCGATTGAAATGGATTAAGGAGATCGCTAGAGAAGAAGAGACTGTTTTTGTTGAAAAGAAAAACCTGCCAACCTCAAATCCTAACGTACTAGTTCCAGAAGCCATTAAAATATGTGCCGGCTCATCAACTCGTTGTGTTGTGTTTAAGGGAGAATTTGAACAGATGAATTTTGTTTGCTTCGACAAACAAGAGATCAAGAGCAAACCGCCATCATTTTCTCTAACAGTTTTTGATGTTATACCTCCAAAACCGGGTAAACTTGAACATTATGTAAAGAAGGCTTTGCGAAATAATCTCATAGAAAGCATCATACCTATAGCTCCTAAAATTATTCGCATAGATTTGGTTAAGGAAGCTAAACGTTTGATTAGAGAGGAGAATGTTGATGCTGTTGTTTTTCCACATTGCTCCATGAACTCTGATTGTAAGGATGTGCCTGCCAAGGTTTATTTTTCCACTGATCTGCCAAAAAAAATTCTGGCAAATCGAAGGTTTGGCATTATTGGATGCGATGTAACACAGAAAACCTGTAAGATTCTTGGAATCCAAGATAAAAATGCGAAGATTGTAAATACGTGCCCCTGGAGAAAAGCCAAGTTCCATCCAGGTCCTTTCATCACAAAATGTTGCCTTAAGAGGAGAAGCGGTTGGGTAGGTTCAGAGGGAATATGTGTTGAATGGGGCGCTGGGCTTGTTAAGGTCTCGAAGGCTGTCCAGGCGCTGGTAGATCATTATGGACTCAGCAGCCAGATGGAAAAGATTCTGATGTGAATCGTGGATTGAAAATTGCTCTGTTGACATATACCACAAAACCCAGGGGAGGCGTGGTTCATGCAACCTTCCTAGCGGAGAACATGGCGAAGCTGGGACATCAAGTGTGTCTATTCGCTTTAGATGAGGAGGGGAATAGAAAATTTTACCGTAATTTGAATGTGGATTATGAGGTTTACCCTGTTCCGAGAAACACTGGCTCATTGAGCGGTAGAGTTGGAAATTTCATTAAAGGTTACGTGGAGAATTTGCCCCATGATTTTGATATTTATCATGCACAAGATTGTATTGGCGTTAATGCATTGTGTGCATTGAAAAGGAAGAAAATGATTTCTTCTCCTACAGTGCGAACCGTTCACCATGTTGACACGTTCAGTGAAAAGTTTCTGGTTAAGCTTCAGGAAAAATCCATAAAATGTTGTGGCTTTAATATTGTTGTTTCTAGGTATTGGCAGAAAAAGTTGATGAAGGATTATGGATTAAAGTCGGAGGTCATACATAATGGCGTTGATACGTCAAAGTTTAATTTGAATGTTAAAGGTGACAGGTTAAGGAAGAGACTTTCTTTAGGTTCAAATGTGCCGGTTATTTTGTCTGTGAGTGGATATGAACCTCGGAAAGGTTTAGAGTATCTGATTTTAGCGATGGATCATGTTATAAGAGATTTTCATGATGCTCGACTTTTGGTTATAGGTCGAAAGGCTCTAGACTTTAACATTAAGGAGAAGGCGTGTTTGCAACGTTTGGCGAAGCGAAGCGGAATCGACCGGTCTGTTGCTTATTTTGAGGGGGTTGACTCTGATGTTTTGTCTCAGTTTTATGCTGTGGCTGATGTTTTTGTTTTGTCATCTAGGTTGGAGGGTTGGGGTTTGTCAGTGATGGAGGCTATGAGTGTTGGTAAACCGGTCATAGTTACCGATACGGGTAGTATATCGGAGTATGTTAAGAATGATTTTAGTGGCTTCCTTGTACCTCCTGGTGACACGATGGCTTTGGCGTCAAAGATTAAACATGTTCTGCGTAACCGTAGGTTGGCTGAGAGGGTGGGTCGTAGAGCAAACCAGATGGTGTCTAAATATTCTTGGGAGGAAACTGCAAGGAAAACTGTTAGATTTTATGAGAGGGTTCTTTTGAAATGGAAAAATTCATAAATTAATTTTCTGTTTCAACTGGTTGTGGCCGTCGTAACGTAGCTTGGTAGCGTACAGATATCCAAGTGATGTGGGTAGTATAGGCCTGTGGAGCCTGGAACGTGTTACGTGTGTGACATGTGGGTAGAGGCGGGGTTCAAATCCCCGCGACGGCCCTCAATTTTGGGTGATTGGGCCGGTGGCGCAGCCTGGTACGCGCGTCGGATTTGCAATCCGAAGGCCCCGGGTCCGAATCCCGGCCGGTCCACCACAAACTTTTCGGGGAAAAGTTTAATTGAGTGTATAATTTGAACTTGAAAATGCAAAAATTATCTTTTCTTGTAGGTCAGTATATAATTGGAAAGAACTCAAGCCCCGGTGGCTAAGCCCGGTCATAGCGATGGCCTTGTATTTGGTGTTAAAAAGAAAGTCATAGATCGCGGGTTCGAATCCCGCTCGGGGCTCCAATCTTCTAGTTCGGATCCTGCATCCATTTTTACTATGGACTATACTAATTGTTTTCTCCTTTGACTGCTCCTGTTTTCAAAGCGTTTAGTTAAAATGATGGGCATGTAAAAGTGGTGTATAGCATTGAAATTGAAAATTTTACTGTCACGAATTGATAAGAATCATTTTTACCTGATGCATCTCAGCTACGACGGGGAAAAGTTTGATCAAAAGGTAGATTTTCAGCATAAATAAAAATGGATTAGCACATGCTAATTGAATTTACCAGATATTTGTGGACTATTTTTTCCCAAAACTTGAAAAATGCACTTTTATTCAACAGATATCTTGAGTCCTCTAACCTTCTTTGGCAACGTAATTTCAAGGATGCCTTCTTTGAACTTTGCGCGGGCCTTCTTTGGATCAACGGTTATAGGAAGAGTGACGTTTTTCCTGAAAATATCAAACTCTCTTTGAACTGGCCCACAAGGACTGAACCTGAAGCATTGGGTCATTTGCGCTTCAATTTTTACCATATCGTCTGTAGCATCAACTTTAATGCCACCCTTTTTTACACACGGAAGATCCACCATCACCACTACATTATCGTCCGTAACCAAAATTTTCGCCAAAGGCTGAAGCTCTCGCCTTGAAATATCATACAGGGGAGCTTCAGAAAGCATTGGCTCCAAGACCTCCTCCACCATGCGGCTAATCTCATTTTGGAGTTCATAAAAAATATCGAAGATTGTACGCCTTTTTCGAATAGACATACACATTACCCCCCTATACTACGATGCCTGCAGGCTGCTGTTCTTGAACCCTTTTCATCTGTCTCATCTGATCACTAGTCTGACGCATCAAATCTCGCATTTTTATTCGAATTTCCTCTGCCCCTTCCATAAGCTTCTCAACATTCATATTGGTACCTAAAAGTGCATTCAAACTTTCAATTGTAGATGCTGCAGCCCCCGGATCAGGAAACTCTGAATGCGCCTCGACAATCAGAGTGATATTTGCTTGTTCTTTCCTCATACATTCTTTTACTATCAGGGCAAGAGGCCCAGCAATCATTCCTTCCTCTAAAGGTGCAATATGCGCCTCTTTTAGGCGTCTATTAGAATCGGCTACAGTTCCAACACCGTAAACAGTAGGTTTCTCAATTTCATGTCTATTGGGAACTGCTAAACCTGTAACTCCTATAACACTGTTTGTGTTATGTTTCTTCGCCCATTTGCTAATGACTTTAGCAATGATGGTTACTGCCCCTCGAGAAAGAATAACCTCACTAAGTATCGCGATGATTTCGCCTTTACAAAAAATTCTTACAGGCGATTTAACCTCGTTTTTGTGAACAATCATAACGGGAGGTAGCAAATCTGATTCAATATAGCCTACCTCAGCTAGGTTGAGTGATGTAACCATGTGGGAAACCGATATGGAACCGACCAAACCAACATCGGGGATCCCGATAACAATAGAAGGGTTTTTAGCATCTATTTTCGTTGTTTCAATTATATTCATTTCTCCAATTTTTTCTACACTCATGAAATAACCCCTATCCATTGTTTTTTCCTTATGCCCTATAAGTCTAATGGTTTATTAGACGTATTAAATTGAAGATTTTACATAGATCTAGTTGATAAAAAAGGAGGAATAGATTTCTTCTATTTTACAGAAAAGTTTGATCAAAAGGTAGATTTTCAGCATAAATAAAAATGGATTAATCCCTAACCAACATATACTTTCATAATAAAAAAAGAGTTGAATTGGTTTAACGCACGCTAGTCCATCAGTTACTTTGGCGTTCTTTCCTGTTTCTCTTTCTTCTTACCTTTCCTGCGCTTTGTAGCACGACCGGTATGCGCTCCGCCGCCTCCTCCTACCACGGATACAAACACATGTTTATACTTGCATTCACCTTCGATCGCTGTTATTTTCCAGCTGATGGGAGCTTTCTTGTTGGTCTGGGTCACATAGTTGTTTTTGAATTCACAGTCGATGCCACAATCGTCTTCTGGGATTACATAATTCGGTTCCATCGGGATATCTTTCGGTTCTCTGTCCGTTTCTGGATCGAATTCTTTCAAACTGTCGTCCCATCTACAGCAATATAAAAGATACTCTGCACTCAGCTTGTCAGTGAATGATTCACCGATATTCGCTTGAATGGGAGGAGTAGGATACTTTAGACTGGTTCCCGGTACTGGAATGTCTGGAGGATCGTAGCTTACTGAGCCACTGGTTACATTTACTGTTGTGATCAGATGGACATTTAGACAAGAGCCATTATTAATAAGCATCAGTTTAATTGTGGAATCCCCTGCTAGTGACGGCTGATTGATTGTCAATCCAAGTGTGCCAGCAACACCGGATGCCGTGCCCGAGAAGACCCATATATCCCCGAGGTCTCCGAGGTCAACTGTAGGTGGATCAGTATATGATAAATTAAATATTTTGGGTAGACACTTGCCAATATTTTTACATTCAAAGCTAACTTTACCCTCGGCTGTAATCAGTTTTTTCTTTTTCACCTTAGGAGTAAGAGTCACGCTATGTCCTGCGATATCCACTGTAACGTTCTGGAAGTTTTGCTCAGCTTCTATCTTATAGGTCCATTCACACACCATAAATCTTCATCCCTTACTATTCAGATGAAGATCGGTACCACTGACGGGATATTTAAAAATAATGCTAACTACAGAATTTAAGTAGTATCTCTAACTGAGTTCTGAAAAGATAGGACCTGAATCAAATGACTAACCATGAAGAAAGAAAAAATAGAGAAAGAAAGAGAATTATTGCCAAATCTAGTTAGTAGCTTTAAACTTGATTCTAAACGTTCATATGAAATAGATATCTATAGGATGGCGGAGTCTCTCTGGGAACCTAATGATTCAGATTTCTGGAACTCTGATATCGTTTACGCCTTCAACCGACCCTATAAAACTAAGCATGACAACAATCTCAGTTTTGGTAATCACGTCAATAAACTATCTTTCAGAATTATACAAATGGATTAGTAAACTAAGTCCTGAGCCAGTGAATCTTTTATGTTATTAGAAATTACCTATTCCATAGGTGATTTGCTTGAAAGAACGGATCGTTGAAGAACGTAAAACCAAGTATGGAAAACGCATAGTTAAACACGTTGAAGGCAAAGTTATAGTTGAGAAAGTTAAAGAGTGATTTTCTTTTGTATTTTTCTAAATTTTAAACAAAAAAGTCTGCCGTGAAACATTTTCCACTAATCGACATAAGTGTGTGTGGGTAGCTTGGTGCGCACACACACAACTAACTTACCCACATCTACAGGGATAGCTAAAGAGCTAACTAAACCAACTAGGGAATAGTTTAAATTTACTTTTCCAGATCTTAGCATATTAGAAGACTTTTTGATGCC
>JBDRNN010000137.1:0-4230 GCA_043811145.1 Candidatus Bathyarchaeota archaeon | reverse complement strand
AAAGACCAGAGAAATTAATAAAGCTGATTTATCATAAATTAAACGTATGTTTCTAACATTCCAAGTTCTAGATGCAGATTACTTTATGAACGGATCTACACCAGTAGTTAGGATTTTTGGAAAGACCAAGGAGGGAAAAACGGTATGCGCGTTCGATGACACGTACAAACCGTACTTTTACGCGCAGTTGGTAGATGTGCAACCCAACGGAAGGGATCCGAAGGAAGAGTTCGTTGAATTCCTCAAGTCATCTTTCGGCTCGCTTCTGCTTAGCGTAGATTTTATGGGGAAGTTTCTTCCGATAGGGTTTAGACAGCAACAGTCAGAAGTTGCGAAAATAACCATAACTGAACCGAGCAGGGTGCCCGAGATAAGGGATGAATTGAGGAAAAAGAAATTCGTGAAGGAGATATTCGAGGCGGACATACTGTTCAAATACAGGTACATGGTTGACAAAGGTATTTCTGGAATGAATTGGATAGAGATGGAAGGCACGCCATCCACCACAGGGACTGTAAAGACCAATTATAAAATAAACGTTTCTAAAATCACGCCGGTGGAAAGGCACGATGACGCTGAGTTGAAACATATGGCGATAGACATAGAAACCACTTCGGAGAGAGAGGGACTGCCAGATGCGACGAGGGATGAAATAAGTATGATAAGCATGGCATTCAGCCCAAATTACAAATCTCAGGATACTATGGTGTTTATGGCGAAACGTCTCAAGGATAACGGAGACAACAGTGTAAAGAGTTTCAGTAGCGAAAAGGACATGCTTGAGGAATTCAGTAGGGTGATGTCCGAATTCGATCCGGACACTATCATAGGATACAACATAAACGGGTTCGATATGCCTTATCTAGCCGAAAGGTACAGGCAAAATAGAATGCAGTGTCTGCTTGGAAGGTGTAGTAAGAAGTCTGTCATATGCAGGAGTTTTGGAATGATAAACAGAAGCGATGTCATAGGGCGAGTAGTCGTTGATGCATACGAATTGATCAAAGCGAACGCAAGAGTGGGCCTTATGAAGTTGAAAAGATACGGGTTGGGAGATGTGTCTCAAGAGCTTCTAGGCGAAGATAAAGTAGATGTGGCTCACAGCGAGATAACCAAGTACTGGAAAGGTACTGATGAACAATTGAAGAAACTCATAGAATACAATAGGAAGGACTCCATACTGGCAATGAGGCTGGTGCTGGAGAAAAATCTTCTAGACAAGTTTATAGAACTTTCAAAGGTGTCTGGCGTTCTGTTGCAAGACGCTCTTTCCAGTGGAGAAGCATCGAGGATAGAGAATCTTCTTCTCAAAGAATTCAATTCAAGGGATTACATAGTTCCATGCAAACCTACGACAGAGGAAACTTCTAGGAGGAGGGTTGAGAGAGAGACTAGGGCATTGAAAGGTGCCATTGTGCTCGAACCAGAAACGGGACTGCATAAGGATTGCGTAGTCTATATGGATTTCAAAAGTCTGTACCCGTCGATATATATCGCATATAACATATGTCCAACTACCCTTTTGTTCGACGAACACGACTTGGACACTATAGAGACACCTTACGGGGCTAGATTCGTTTCAAAGAAGGTCAAGAAAGGTATCCTTCCGGAGATAGTCGAAACTTTGATTAAAGACAGGGATATAGTGAAAAAGGAGATGAACGCCGTCTCGGACAAAGAAAAGAGAAGGCAGCTTAACGCGAAACAAGTCGCGCTAAAGATAATGGCAAATGCTTTCTATGGTTATACGGGATACATAAGAGCTAAGCTCTATGTCTTGGACATAGCAAATGGGATAACGAGCTGCGGAAGGGATTTGATACAAAGAACCAGGGACACAGTCGACGACAACACAGAATACACAGTCATATACGGTGATACAGATTCCGTAATGGTGAAAACAAAGACGACTGACATAGAAGAAGCATACAAGATAGGTTATTTCCTTGAGAATCACATAAACGAAGCGCTTGAAAACATAGTGACAATGAAAATCGAGTGTGTATTCAAGACGATGATTATTTTGACCAAAAAAAGGTACGCGGGTTGGAGTTTCGAAAAAATAGATTCTGGAATGATAGAAAAGCTCGTGATGAAAGGGATAGAAACTGTCAGAAGGGATTGGTGTGAGTTAGTCAGTAAAACATTGTACACAGTATTGGAAATTATACTCAAAGAGCAGGATCCTAAGAAGGCATTTGATTATGTGAGGGAAGTCCTGAAGAAACTTCAGAGAAACGAGATACCGATAGAGGATTTGATAATAACGAAGAGCGTGTCAAGGCCAATAAGTTCTTACAAAGGAATACAACCTCACATAGAAGTCGTAAAGAAGATGAGAAGAAGAAACCCAAATGAGGCGCATGGAGTAGGAGATAGGGTCGGGTTCGTCATCACCCAGGGATTGCAGATGCTTTCTAGCAGGGCTGAAGATCCCGAATACGTCAAAAAACGTGGTATAAAGGTAGATTCAAAATATTATATCGAGAACCAGCTGCTTCCACCACTTGAACGAGTTTTTGAAGCCATGGGGATAGAGAAATCGGAGTTACTGGGAGAAGGAAAGCAGATGAACCTGATGAGCATGCTAAGCGGTTCAAGCTCAAATGGCAACCAATCAACGGATACGTTAATCAATTCTTTAGATGGTCTGATTTGTAACAAATGCCAGAAAACGTACGAAAGGCCACCTTTGCTAGGGAGATGCAAATTGTGCAATGGTGACCTTGTGTTTTACAAAGGGACTCAGAAAGCGAAGTATTACATTTCGGAATAGGCCTTTCTGTTGATTGCGTATAAAATATAACTCGTCGATACGGCTATTCCTATTCCAATGTATTCTGTGAACAGGAGAAGAGAACCTATTGCATAAAAGAGTTTCACAAGCGTGTCAAGCTTTTTCTTGTATCCTACCTTTCTATAGTTTTTGGATTCTGATATGATATGATAGCTGGATGTCAGCGATATCAGCCCAATACCAACCAAAGAGTAATCATCGATTATCCACCCAGGTGACACGAAAAATTGTGATATAGATGATATTCCGAGTACGACCAACACGGTAGCTGACAAGGGAATCAACGACTTTGCGGATTTAATCACTGATTTCTCGGTCTTGAGCTTAGACGAAAATACGATAATATTCCCCAATACAAATCCAATTACAAATGATACCACTCCGAACGAAAAACTCCACGGAACCAGTTGGGCATCAGATACATTTGCGTCGCTCTTGATTTCACCTTCTATTGCCATTTCGAGTATCTGTTTTTTTTCTTTGGCTTCATCCATAGTCAAAGATCTTCCATTTATGTATATCGATGATATTTCCTTTCCAGCATCGGTGGATGGCACGGCTTGTATCGCAAAAATTTCATCATCTATGTAATATATCAAATTTCCTGGCAATGGGCTGTTTGCTAGTTGGATGCCTGATAACATACCTTTGGTTATGTCGGCAAATTTTTTGCTAGCGCTTTCAGACAATTCGACTGGGACGCTGTATTGGTAAAGTTTGACATCAGGGTCATAAATGATGTATCCGTTGGCTTTTTGAGAGTTGCTGATTTCAGAATTGCCAAATATCAGAGACTGGAAGGTTATGGAATTGTTTGTATAATTAATTGCCTTGAATTCTATGCCGTCGATATCGAATCTTTCTTCTATCGAATATGTCCTATTTTCATATTTCAGAACCTTTTCATTCCAATAGAATTCATGAGGGGTCGTCCCTATTTTTATAACACCTTTGCCCCCGTCTAGAGTCATTGTTTGGTCTATTATCCCATTCAATTCACCATTCATTAGAATGAGTGTTAGATTAGCTTCATACGGAGAGATTATTGATATGATTTCGCCATCTGCTAGTACTTGGGCTCCGTACAATCCGTAGTACTCCATCCTTTTTTCTAGCAACGTTTTAATCGAATTCAATTCGTTCTGGAGTATTTCTGGGCTGAATGTTATGGTATATTCGTAACCACCCGCTACCTTAGAGTCCATTCTAAATGGTAATGAAGTAAATAATGTCGAATACATCATTGAGAATATCGACAATATAAGTAGAGTTAAAAACACTACGCCCTTTTTTTTAAGTTTCAACGTGATAACCCCAATTTATATAATACTCTCTATAAGTTTTTAAACATAGAGTGGAATTTGACGAAGATGGGTGTGGGTGCAGTAGTCGTTGTTGCATTTACATGATAAATTTAAATGTTTGCATA
The DNA here is from genome assembly GCA_043811145.1 of Candidatus Bathyarchaeota archaeon. Lineage (GTDB taxonomy): Archaea > Thermoproteota > Bathyarchaeia > Hecatellales > Hecatellaceae > JBDRNN01. The sequence continues at coordinate 4 of JBDRNN010000137.1, read as the reverse complement.
TGGC
>JBDRNN010000136.1:0-3254 GCA_043811145.1 Candidatus Bathyarchaeota archaeon | reverse complement strand
GTCTTTTTAGCTGCAAGCACACCAGCAATCTTCGCTATGTATAGTGGGTCACCTTTAGCAATTTTGCCTGTCTGGATGAAATCTGTTGTTTGAGCCTTCAACTTTATCAACCCAGTCGCTGTTGCTTCCCTGAAAATTTCTGCTTTCCCCGAAACGTCAACCATAACCATTTTTATTATCCTTCCGCAACAATTGTTTTCTTTGCTATAGTTTGTTTTTCTTGCTTTTATTCATTGATGCAAATGTTTACTTTCATCACCGAAGAAGATGAAGAAGAACAAGCGTTTGATTATTTTTCCCAAGCTTCAATTAAGCCTTGTACAGCTTTAACCTTAGCTGATCCTTCATTAAACCTGTACATCCGGACCCTCCCGTACAAACGCTCCACCAAAATACCCTCAGTCTGCAAAACTTTCAAGTGATCCGAAGTTGAGGCATAATTCATTTTCAAGCGGCGTGCCACGTCGGAAACGTTGAGAGAACCCAAAGTATAGATAAGCTTTAGGATTTTAATACGAGACTTCGAAGAGAAAACGTCCTCTATCTCCAATCGTTTCACGCTCTCCTTTTTTCTGCAGCTAAACTGGCGCTCAATTCCTTCTCTAACTCAACAGCTGGAATGGTTGGCAGAGAAAGCCGTGTTGATCTTCCACGTGTCTCGACGGTTACAACTTCCGTTTTCAGAATACCTAACTTAGAAAGGTACTGGGTGTAATTCCAAATTTGTGTGTGAGCCTTCGGTGTCTCACCGAACTCCTCACAAACAACGCCGTAATCCATCTCAACTTCAGATAAGAATACATAGGACTGCTCATTCGCCTTGAAATACCGCGCGACCGCAAGCAAAACCAGTTTTTCATGTAGACCAAGCCCGGTCAATTCCTGCCGACGCAAACCTGGAATAATGCTTGACACCGCTAGCCTAACACATTCAGGCTCAACATAACTCGTGTCTCGTGCATCAGCGTATTTGCCAGCACGCCACAATAGCTCAATTCCAAACCTGGCATTTCCAGTTTCTGTGAAAGCCATCTCAGCAATTAAATCAACTACGTCTTCAGGTACCACGCCTAGCTCAAACGCCGTCGTAACACGATCGTTTAGAATGTCAACAAGTTGCGGTTTGCCATAGCGTTCTAGACTGATGATGTTACGTTGAAGTGTGCTTTTGGCGCTTAGGTCTAACTGATCGATAGTTTTCAAATCGCGCATAACAAAAATAAAAGATAACCTCTGGGGTTTGCCTTGCCGAATCTCTTGTAGCCTTGTTAGCTTATAAACAGCGTCTGAACCTTCTTTTTCGATTAGACTGTCGAACTCGTCTAAGGTTAATATGATGTGAGCGTTTTCCTCATCTAAAACCTGCATAAGTGTAGAGAGGATTTCTTCAGCACCATAACCACGGGCTGGATAATTGAGGCGAAAAAAGGTTACTGCCCGATGCAGAATCGGCGAAAGACTTCCACGGTATTCTCGGCAGTTCACATGCACATAGTGGAATTTTATACCCCTCTTCCGAGCTTCTGAAGTGATGTTTGCCCCAAAATACTGCGTGAGAGCGGTTTTGCCCGTGCCTACATCACCTGTTACTATAACTCTTTGCGCCATTCTTTCTGGGCAATTCAAGATGAAACGAAAGAATTCTAGGAGTAACCTGTGTTCCTTTTCTCTGTGAGGCAGCTTTTGTGGAATGCAGTTTATGTCAAGCTTAGATTCATCTTTGAACACACTTTGATGCGGCGCCAAACAAGATTCCTCAGGATAAAGTGTATTGATTTTTGAATAATATTATGTTTTGGAACACAAATCCATAAATTTCAATTCAACCATAATATACTTATATTCTGTCATTTTCCAAAGGTCTCCCAGACATTTTGGATATTTACAATTGTACAATATATCATAAAAAAAATCAAACTTGCGAGATTTTATTGAGTTAATAAAAATTCATAAACTCAACGTAACAAAAGAAGAGCCTATGGGTGAAATTATGATAGTAGAAGTACTAAATATAATCGCTGGATTAATACTCGCAATGGGTATTCTGCCAAGTATACCTGCTGTGGGTAAGAGTTTAGAAAAAATCGCTAAATGGCTAGGAAGATTTCAAACAATAATTGGCGTCATTGCAATCATTGTTGGAATTCTCTATTTTGGTATGCAAGGAATAGTTGCGATTGTCGCTGGACTGATACTAGCTATGGGCATACTGACAAGCATTCCCGCTATAGGAAACAGTTTAGAAAAAATCGCTAAATGGCTAGGAAGATTTCAAACAATAATTGGAATAATAGCCATAATAATCGGAGTTTGGGGACTTCTTTAGGAAGTTCCACATTTTTCTATTTCATTATTTGAAGGTACAACTATTTGTTGTGCTTTTTTTTCGAGTTAGTTGCATAATTACTTATCTAATTCATTTCAGTTTTAACTAAGAAAAGCAAAAAACGGAGTAGATCGAGAGTCTTTTTAATAAAACACTTTTCGAGAACCGGGTTATCAATAATCTCAAAAAGCTAATTAGTGGTCTAGTTTTCTGTTTATATCTCCACATTCCAACAGTTTGAAAGCTATGATCGTCTAAGATATTCTATGCATGCTTTATAACCCGTAACGAGCGCCTCGCCACTTGCTTTGAGAATGTTAAACGATAACCCCTGCGAAGACCATGGGCTGCCTTTGACTGATATCCTGACGTTTGCCCTGACCCTAGACTTTGTGCCCTTACTTATGTCGACCACATCTACAAAGAAATCAGTGAGCTCCATGTTACCTATCTCTGGATAAGTCTTCCTAAGGCACCTCCTCAGAGCTTTATCAAAAGAGTGGACTGGTCCTTTCCCGAATTCAATAAAGGCCTCCGTCTTTGCACCAAGATTCATCGCCACAAGTCCATATGAAACAGGGCGTTCTTTACCTTCCCAGGCTGAGGCGACCTCGCATGAAGTAACATCGAAGGGGTCTGCCCAGTCGTTTTTTGATTCAAGCATAATTATGTAGAGGTTCGCGTCTGCTTTCTCAAACTGGTAGCCCATTCTGGATTTTCTCTTTACATTCCCCATAACTAATCCAGCTTCCTCCATGTTGAGGTCGATTCCAAATTGCTTCGCCTTCGCTATGAAGTTGTGACGGCCCGATACCTCTGATCCGTAGAGCTTCAGAACATTTCCTGTGTCCTCGGGTCTGAAGTGGAGGTACATCTTAGGGTGCTTGGAATGGGTTCCCGCTTTGGTTGCAGTTGCATCATCTCCGAC
>JBDRNN010000135.1:0-2260 GCA_043811145.1 Candidatus Bathyarchaeota archaeon | reverse complement strand
CTTATGGCTGCGTGTAGCGCATCTGCTGCCAAGTTAGAGCAATGCATTTTTATCGGTGGCAAACCACCCAAACTTTCCGCAACGTTGTTTCTAGTAATTCTCAGTGCTTCCTCGGCGGTTTTTCCCCTAGCCAACTCAGTGATCATGCTGCTTGTGGCAATTGCTGCCCCGCACCCAAAAGTCTTGAATTTAACGTCATCTAACTTATCGTCCTTGAATTTTATGTAAACAGTCATCATATCGCCGCAGACAGGATTTCCAACTGTTCCAACTCCGTCTGCGTCAGGAATTTCGCCCATGTTTCTCGGATTTTTAAAATGGTCCATTACTTTTTCGCTATACATATCTATTGCCCCATGTTGCTCTCCTTTGGAGTTAAGGGCGACATTGCTCTTAGTCTATTGACTATTCCTGACAATATTCCCAATACATATTTTATATCTTCATCTGAATTCTCTCTACCCAATGAAAACAACAACGATCCATGTGCCTCTTCATGCGGTAAGTCTATGGCTCGTAACACGCGTGATGGTTCAAGCGTCTTGGAGGTGCATGCTGAACCTGAAGAAACACTCACACCCTCCATATCGAGGCTTAAAATCAATGACTCACCTTCGATATAACTGAATCTCACATTTGCATTATTTGGTAATCTTTGAACGGGGTGGCCGTTCAAAAATGATTGTGGAATATTACTCAAAATACCCTCTGTGAGTTTATCTCTCAACTTTGTTAACCTACTACTCTCCATTTCCCTCTCGCTTTTAATAATTTCTGCAGCCTTACCTAAACCTACTATGCTGGGTATGTTCTCTGACCCTGAGCGTAATCCCCTTTCTTGTCCTCCTCCATACACTATAGGCACAATTTTTATCCCTTCTCTGATGTACAGCGCTCCGACGCCTTTCGGTCCATACATGTCATTTGAAGAAATTGACAGTAAATCTATATTTTCTTCTTCAACGTCAATTGGGAGTACACCTGCAGCGGCAACAGCATCTGAATGGAAGCAAATATTTTTCTCATGAGCAATTTCCCCTATCTCTTTTATCGGCTGAATTGTCCCAATCTCTCCATTAGCATACATAACTGAAATAAGGATTGTTTCGTTCGTGATCTCTTTTCGCAAACTATCGACATCAACAACTCCCTGTTTATCCACCGGTATGTAGGTGACTTTGAACCCTTTTTTTTCAAGCGATTTACAAGTGTTCAGCACAGACATATGCTCAATCGCAGTTGTGATGATTTGGTTTCCTTTATCTTTGTTTCTAAAGGCCACTCCAGCTATTGCCAAGTTATTGCTTTCTGTACCGCCTGATGTAAAAATTATTGAATCTTTTTTCTTCACACCTATCAGATCAGCGATTTTCTCTCGCGATCCCTCTACGACTATCTTTACCTCCTGTCCAAGCGAATGTGTGGATGACGGGTTTCCGAAAATTTCACTAAAATACGGCATCATAGCTTTGACTACTCTTGGGTCAGTAGGCATTCCAGCTTGATAATCCATGCATATTCTTTTCATGATAATCACGTTAAAACAAAGAGCAGTTCTGTTCTATGCTCGATTTTACTCGCCTATCAACTCCATCGGTTTTCCACAGCAGACGAGAGCCCCTCCTCCTACTTTTGTCACCGTAACTTCGTTATCACAGATGTCACATCTGTATTTTTCGCCAACTTTTTTAACTTTCATTTCAGCTTTTCACCTCCTAGAAACACTGAAATTGTGCTTGTTATCGAGAAGTTTGCTAATTAACTAATGTGAAGATTCTTTTTTATTTTAACCTTTCTTCAGACAGCTGTAAATGGTCTGTTTCAACTTCAACAAGTGCATCGAATATTTCCTTGACTCTTTCATTTTTCGACTCTTCTGCTGCCTGTCTATAGAAATTGATGGCTCTAGTTTCTCTTGCGTGTGACTCCTCCAAGTTCTCCTTATATTGTACGTTGCATGTTTCACTTCCAGTTGGCACTGAACTTAACCCTAATATCTTCCTCCACACGTTCGCGTGCTCTTTTTCAACTTTTCCCAAGACATTGAAAAGCAACTTTCCTTCATTGTCATCGATCTTTTCGGCTGCACAGAAGTAGAATGTAGCGTTACTTACCTCCACTTGGAGGGCTCTTTTAACATTGGCACCATCTTTTTCATTCAATTCTACATTAAAATTGACGCTTGCTTCCTTTGCTTCTTTGATGTAGCTTGTATGAGCTCCACAAAATGGACAGTTTAGAGGCGGTGTTTCTCCTATAT
>JBDRNN010000134.1:0-8396 GCA_043811145.1 Candidatus Bathyarchaeota archaeon | reverse complement strand
TAGCTTATCAGGGAGCTGTCGGTTTGGATATTAAATGGCTAAGAAAGATAAACTTCTTTACTCCTACCCCTGATTTGATACTCTACCTGGATATATCTCCAAAGAAAGGCCTGAGTCGTAAGGGTAAAGAGAAAACAGTTTTTGAACAGCTAGAATATGAATTGAAGGTTCGTGAAATCTACCTCGATTTGGCTAAAAGTGAAGGTTTTACAGTTGTAAATGGTGAGAGAAAGGTAGAGCTGGTTCATAAAGATATAATGGCTGTTGTTTCAAAAGCTTTGAGTAAAGGTCAATAATGACCGCGTATCTCTAAAATATTAACAGGACCTAATTTTCTTTTTTCAGTTTCAAAGCTAATTTTTGTGGTGATCTTTTGAATCAATTCGTTAAGGGGCATCCATCTAGCGCCTCTAAAATGATGGACAAATATCTGGAACGAGTCATCTGAATCAAAAATAAACCTTAAAAACTGAAAATCAGACCTTAAAGATGCTCTTTTTCCATCGGGTTTTATGTAGTGGTAAACGGTTCGAAGTATAAAATCCACGATTTTAAATGGCTTAGTCGTTATCTGTTTTCTAAATTTAGCTACTTCCTCATCATCCAGAAAGTTAAAGTATATCCCATCCGCGACTCCAACTTCATAATTACAGTTCATTGAATCGGAACGTTCAAGTAAGCTACCATTTGCTTCTTCTTCAGTTTTATTCAGCTTCTTTAAGGCTTCAATTATCAAAAATTGCAACTTTTTGTTTGATACGGGTTTAGAGACAACTGTTCTAACCTGAACTACTTCTGGAAAGTGATCGAATTCTCCATACAGAAGTAACGCACCAAGTCTTGTTTAGCGCATAGAATTATATAAACTGAAATGCCGCTTTATTTTGTTGGAGAAGAAGTAAGTGGCTGATTTCGTTTCTCATCCCTTGGTTAAGACGGGCAGCGTTGAACGGAGGCATTATCAGGATAACATTGTTGAGATGTGCTTAAAGGGTAACACCTTAGTCGTAATACCTACTGGGCTCGGAAAAACATTTATTGCAGCCTTAGTTGCTGCCCATAGACTTCAGCGATATTCAGAAGGAAGATGTTTCATGCTTGCTCCAACTAAACCGTTAATTTTGCAACATGCTAGAGTATTTGAGTCTATCCTAAAAATTGATGAAAAAGATTTTTGCATTTTTACTGGTGAGATACCTCCTAGTAAAAGACGTATGGTTGAGGCTAGGGCAGCATTTCTGACTCCTCAGGTTTTGGAAAATGACCTAATTGCTGGTAGGGTTTCATTAGAAGATGTGGCTCTTTTAATTGTGGATGAGGCTCATAGAGCGGTTGGTAACCATTCATATGTATTCATATCTGAACAGTATATGCAAAAGAGTCATCATCCCCTGATTCTAGCTTTAACAGCCTCGCCTGGTTCATCTAAAGACAAAATAGATGAGGTAATGAGAAATCTGGGTATTCGGAATGTTGAAGCGAGGAGTGATACAAGTCTGGATGTTAAACCTTACGTGATGCCAATAAAGATTGAATGGTGTCCAGTGGAGTTTAACTCAGTTTTTAAAAAAATTCAAAGCAACCTAGAATCGTTTATTGCTGAAAGAATCAAAGCAGTTAAAAAAGTTGGGTTCTGTAAAAATAGTCTTTCAAACAGGCTTACATTCAAGGATTTCATTCAAACCATGAATGAGATTCAAGGAGAAATAGCTAAATATTCCACACCACCGCAGGAACTCCGTCAAACTCTCTTAGACATGGCAGCGGCAAAACGTATTTCATACGCTCTAGAGCTCTTAGAAACCCAAGGTCTAACTCCATTAAAAAAATACTTTAAAAAACTTGAGAATCTCAGCAAGCGACGGGGGGTCTCTTCAGCAGCAAAAAAATATTAGCTGATGGAGAGATTCAAGAGGCCATAAATCTGATCGTGGTGTACTCTGAAAGAGGATTAGAACACCCCAAACTTGACAGGCTTCTGGAGCAGGTTAAAAAAAGCTTCTTCGCTAAAGCTAGAAGAATAATGGTTTTCACAAATTATCGTGAAACCGCAAATAAACTAACTGAAAAACTTAACTTGCTTGAAGGTGTTCGGGCTGTTAAATTTATCGGACAAACCAACAAACCTGGTGACACAGGTCTCACACAAAAAGAGCAGGCACAATTACTGGAGGATTTCAGAAAAGGCGATTTCAACACACTAGTTGCCACTCAAGTGGCAGAGGAAGGGATTGATGTAGCATCTTCAGATGTAGTAATTTTTTATGATAATGTTCCCAGTGCAATAAGGTTTATTCAGAGACGTGGAAGAACAGGGCGAGGTAATCCTGGTAAAGCCGTAATATTAGTAACTAAAGATACCCGAGATGAAGCATATTACTGGCTTGCTAGAAAAAAGGAGAAAATTATGCAAGAGATTGTTAGAGCGATGCAACTTGAATCTAACTCTAAGGGTGGCCTCGGATCTAAAAAAACACATCTTTCTTCAGCAACTGAGGGTCAGCCTAAGCTTGAAACATACATTTTCCCAACAACTGGTGCGAGTAGTGATGGGGAAAAGGTAACTATCTACGTGGATAACCGTGAGAGTCCTTCCCCCGTGATTAAGGAGCTTATACGTGCTGGGGTCAACGTGAATTTGACAAATTTGACTGTGGGAGACTATATTCTCTCTGAACAAATCGGTGTTGAAAGAAAGACTATTCAAGACTTCGCATCATCAATTATCGATAAGCGTTTGTTCACACAAGCTAAAGAATTGTCTTCAACCTACAACAAACCCTTAATTATAATCGAGGGTGAAAATCTCTTCGCAACTAGAAACATATCCGTCCAAGCAATCAGAGGAGCAATAACCTCCATGATCTTTGATTATCAAATTCCTATCCTCACTACCAAAGATGCAAACGAAACAGCTTTGATTTTATTTTCCATCGCAAAAAGTGAACAGGTTGATAGGAAGATCCATGTAGCTGTGCGTAGTGAGAAAAAGCCCTTAACTTTAGCTGAACAGCAAGAATACCTTGTATCTGGGTTGCCCAATGTTGAGTTGACTCTGGCGAAAAGATTGCTGTCCACTTTTGGATCTGTGGAAAAAGTCTTCAACGCCACCGAAGAAGAGCTAAAAAAAGTGCATGGTGTTGGGAATATCATTGCTGAAAAAATTAAGAAAACAATTACTGAAAAATATATTGAAATGGAAAATAGCGAAGATTAAACTTAGCTTCTCTCTTTAGCCTCTTTTATTTTATTAAGAGCCTCTAAACAATCGTTAACCAAAGACATCATAGTTTGAAGTTTTTCAGGTTGCTTCTCAGTTTTTACTCGTTGTTCCATCTCTTGAAGTTTCTCAAGAATCGTTCCCTCTAATGCAGAAAGGGTTGTCAGTAACAAAGCCTTAACTGTCTCTTCGTCAGCTTTCACAATAACAACTTTTCTCCCACAATTAACACATTGTATCTCTTTTGACGCTAATTTAAAGAGAGGAGAATTACATTGGGGGCAGATTTCGCTGAGCATGGTGGCCCCTGATTTTAAGACTTCCGCCATACGTTTTATTCCTTCACTCATTTTCATTCTTCACGTTCCTAATCAGAAAATATCTTTAAGCACAGTTATATAGCGTCATTAATCTTATAACAGAGCAGGCCTTTAGCGCGGTTTAGTTTTATATTCAAACTTTAATTTATATATAGAGTATTTTAACTTAAATTTAGAGTCTTTTAAAATATTGTGGCAAGGTGTTTGGTTATGGCCCGAAGGAAACAGAAAATTGAAGAGTATGAGCAGAATGCTAAGCAAGCGTTGGAAGTTTTAAAGGTCATAACCGAAGATACAACAACCCCCCGAAATATCAGAAGAGCTGCCAAGGACTCTATGATTGCTTTACAGGATAGCGCTGTCACCTATGGTGTGAGAGCAGCAAACGCAATATCACTTTTAGATGATATTTCTCAAGATCCAAATATGCCGGCTTACACTAGAACTAGAATATGGAATGTAGTTAGCCTTTTAGAGAGAATTAAAGGCTAGATTTGAATAGAAGCCTATCATTTTAGAAGATCTATTATTTGATCTAGAAGCTTTTGATTACCTGAGGATACGAAGGATACCCGCTGAGTTGGACTTGTTATTGGAGAGTCTAAATCTTCTCCTTCCTCAGTCACCATTAATCCTCCCGCCTCCTTCAAGATGAGGTAAGCTGCTGCCATGTCAGTTATTCTCAGCTTATTTCTCAACTCGATGAAGGCATCAATTTTCCCTGAGGCCACATAGCAATTTTCTATAGCAGTAGTGCCCAAATGACGGATATGATGTGAGCTGAGAATTAGTTTTGAAAGTTTTTTTAGAATATTCTCGTTTATTAACGCGTTAAGGTCTATGCCTATCACAGCCTCAGAGAGGCTAGTAGTTCCCGATGTTGTTATTTTACCTGAGTCAGATTCGCTTCCTCTGCCCTTTAAAGCCCAAAATGAAAACCCATGATAAAGATCCATCACTAGGGCTGTATGAACAGTAGATAAAGTTGTATCTCCTGCTACAGCAAGAGATAAGGCGAAAAGTGGTATGCCTCTTAGAGCGTTGTTGGTACCATCGATGCTGTCAATTATTAGATAAGGTGGGGACGCCTCTTTTAGGTCTCCTATATATTTTATCCCCGCTTCTTCACTTATGGCTGTGCAGGCAACTGAATTTTCTTCTAAAGTATCAAATATGATTTTTTCAGCAAGATAGTCAATGTATCTGGTTTTATCTCCTCCCGCTCCGTCTCCAACAATTTCACTCGCCTTAGGTGTGCCTATTAAAGGTCTTATTTCAGAATGAACCTTCGAGGAAATATTTTTAAGAAAATCGATGTCAAGTTTCGTTTTCATACACTTTATAATCATTAATATCCTTGTGTTTAAATCTGTTATTCGGTTCGCAAAAGCGGGGGTCGCCAAGTCTGGTTAAAATTGAAAGGTGACTAGAGGTGCAGGGCTCAGAATCCTGTGGTGTAGGCCTTCGTGGGTTCGAATCCCACCCCCCGCACCAAGAGACCCACACACACAAAACTACGATAAATAGCTAGCTACATGCGCGTTATGGTAGTTGTAACATCGATCATATGCTTTAAACAATATAAAGCAGGGCACCTTTCATCTGCAAGTTTTTTCACTTTGTCAAGCTCCTCTTGACCTGCAGCTGTTTCAGCAAATACCTCCCAGACCATGCCTTCCATTACGGGATTATCAGAAACACCTAAAGCCTTTGAAAGGTTCATCTTTGCATCAGCCTTAATCCTTAAACTGTTTAGTTGTACTCCTTCCATAGCTGCCCACTTGGCAAAGCTCGCCGTGTAGCATGCCATTCCACCATAAACGCAGTAGTGTATAGGACTTGGAGCAAGACCACTACCTCCAAGAAAGTCAGGTTCATCCGCCTCTATTGTATAGTTGCCTTGCGAAGTTTTAATTTCAGCCCTAAATTGGATTCCTTCTTCGGTTTTCCATTCTCCCTCTATATGAGTAGTTTTCTTAGCTGACTGAGGATTAGTCTTCGCTTCCTCGATAGTCTTCCTGAAATTATCCAGATTCACATTGTTTATTTTGTTCATTTTCTTTTTCACTTCGAGTACTACGTTGTTCATGTTTTTTATCTATTAACAAACTACGGTTAATTTCAGTTATATAGTGTGTATGGGCGTCATGGTAAATCTTATTTTTCCTCATAAATTATTGCAAAAGTACAAGCACTGAACTTAATATCAATTATCTCCTTATCTGAATTCTCTTTCAACCATTTATTTGCCTTGCCTTCAGACATGCAATATTTAACTTGTTTCATAATTTCATCTTCCCCAAATTACCGTTTCATATTTTATCCTTCTTAAAAAGTGTGTGTGCGCACCAAGAGACCTAGCATTGAATGCGTGTAAAGTTGTTCAAGTGCCAATAGAGGTACTGCTATATTCTATGTTTCCTTCTTTTTGAAGCTAAATCAAGTGCTTTTTGGAATACTTCCTCCACTCTCTGATTCTTTAAAGCTGAGACTTCAATTACATTTCCATTCAAAGCATCCTTAGCTAGTTCAATCTGTTCCTCGGTGGCTAAGTCGACCTTATTTAGAATATTTATCGTCGGGACATCCTGAAATTGGCCAATAATTTCTTTGAATAAATTCAACTGACTATTCAAAGGGTACCCGCAGGTTTCAGATGGGTCAAGAATGAAAACTATTACATCAGCTAAATATCTTATCGCAGCTATAGCTTGCAACTCAATTTTATTCCTCTCACTTAACGGTCTATCTAATAGCCCCGGTGTATCAATAGCCTGACATCTACCATTCGGTGTATCTCTATGTCCGACAACAATCCCCTTTGATGTAAACGGATATGTAGCGATTTCAGGTTTGGCGCTTGAGAGCTGTTTTACGAAGGTTGACTTCCCAACATTTGCATACCCTGCTACGATTATCGTAATTAGGTTGGGATCAACTGATGGAAGTTTAGCTAACTTCTTCTCCGCCTCTTTCAAGAGAGTTAGGTCTCGGGAAACTTGTTTTAACACGGAAGCTATTCTACCATATGCTTCTCTTCTTATCCTTGAGGCTTCACTTATAGTTCTAGCTCGACCTGCCCTTCTTGAGTAGTTAGACGAAAAAGACTGAATTCTTTTAACAGCCCAATTCAATGCGGCTAAGCCTTTCTTAAAATTTTTCAATCCAACAAGAACATCAACTAAATCCATGTAAAAAGGATGAATTTCTTCAACTCTCGGCATTTTCTTAATAGTTCTATTCAGTCTACTAGTAATCGTCGCTTCAACAATTTTTATTCTTTCTCTCTCCTTTTTCCTCACCCAAACTATGTTTCGTCTAACTCGCGGGATGTCTACTTTAGATGCTGTTCTGAATGCCAGGTCTACTAATTCTTCTGCGGTAATAATTGAACCTATGTTTTCAAACGGTTGTTTCAACCTTAATTCTCCATTCTCACATCTTTAATGACACTAAACATAGTCTAGGGTAAAATAAGGCTGATCTATCTGTTCCTGCGCGGGGTTATAATTGAAAGAATGTTCGCGAGATCTTCGGTTTCTATAACGGTATCTGCGGCTTTTTTTATTTCTTCATCTTTAGGATTTAAGGCGATCTTTAACCCTGCAACTTTAAACATATTCAGGTCATATTTGCTATCTCCTACAGCAATGAATTGTGATAGAGGAATATTCTTCTGAACTGCAATTTTCTTCAAAACATCACTTTTCTTACCCAAGGCTACGCGTGTTATTTGACCTCCTATTAGCCATCCTTCTCTGTCGATTTTCAATTCATTAGCAAAGACATTAGTAAAGTCGATGTTCAGTTCACTCGCAATTCTATTAGCAAGAATGTCCAAGCCGTAAGTAATTAGGAAGATAGCGTAACCTTCGCGCTTAAGCTTGTCAATGGTCTCTCTAGAATTCTTCATCAAAGTGTATTTCTGAAGTGCTTTCTTAACTTCATTGACATGTGGAAGTTTTCCACTTTTCCTCCATAGCTCTATTTCCATGTCTGTCAGTTGCTGAAAACTAATTTTGCCATTACAATAATCATTAATGTTCACACTCGTTTTATTCCAGTCAATTTCAAAATGCCGATGGATAATTTCCCAACACATTTCTTTGATTAGGGTTCCATCTATGTCGAAAACTATTATGTTGTAATCCTGCATAAGCTGCTATGGGTTTCCAGAGTTATAAACTATTAATTGTCTCGGATCAAATTTTGCATTGGTTTGTATTCCACACTTCTGTTCGCTCGTAAGACTTTAAGTATTCTGGGATAGACGTTTTAACCTTAGTAAACGATTCTAACGACTTGAGAATCGTCTTAGCATTTAAGCCCGCTCCTTTCGGTAAAGTTTTCCTCATCAAAAATAGTCTCAGAACTTTTGCGCAAAAGGTAAGTGCATCCGCATCCATAATCTGTGTATATTCTTTAGCTTCCATTAGGCAGTTAATCCCTTTTGTGTAAAGAATATTGCCCATGGCAACTGCATCATCTATGATGCCCCTTTCCTCAAGTTTTGTATACAGATGACCTTTGGCTTCGAAAAGTTCTTTGACAGCAAGTTTTCCTAAGTCAATTCCTAGGATCATCGTCGAGTTGATTATGTCGTTATTAAAATCTTCATCAAAATCAGTAACATCGTCATAGAAAAGAAGAGATTTGAAGATAAAATCTAAACTTCGATTGACAAGCATAACAGCTTTTATTTCTTTTGCATCCAACTCACCAATGGAGTTTTCTAGGAAACAAAAATCTATATCCACCCATATTTTTCCAAAACATTTGGCTGAAACTTTCTGCAGAAAATCATTCAAACTCATAGGGCTCAGTGAGTACTCATGTTTCTTCTGTAAAAAAGAGGC
>JBDRNN010000133.1:0-2507 GCA_043811145.1 Candidatus Bathyarchaeota archaeon | reverse complement strand
CCTCCTCAAGAAAACTGTTACTACAACTCTAAGAGAGACACCACCCATTCGTTTTCTATGGAAAAAATACAAACCAGAAAGTGTTATTCTCTATGGTTTTATTTCGGTTAAGTCGGTCGACGGCAATAAGTTCAGCATTGGTGTATCGGAAGAGCCATTCAATCCGCAATTGCCTGTCGGGGTAATAATCTGCCGGACGAAATTTTTACACGCCCCGATGAACCAGACAAAAACAGAAAACGGCACACAATACGAATACGCGGTGAACATCAGTCCAACGGGACCTGAAGCCTGGATTCCGCGCCTATTGAAGACGTCAACTATCTGTGTTATAAACGTTTAATGAAACAAGGCCGCTGCGTCTTTCCTCCTTACTCATAAGTCCTGCGAGGAAATGTTTATAAGGTTTTACTTGATCTATATTTTTTAAGGCTTATAGCGCCGCCTAGTCAAGGCTCAGGGAAAAATCCCAAATTTTGCAAAAAGTTTTTCAAAAAGTCAACACGGTAGAGCAACTTTTATTTTTGTAAACACCAATTTTACGTGAAAAAGTCCTTCGATCAGGAGGTCTTCTTTTTATGAACTGAAATAGCATTTTTTGTTTCTCACTAAGCGGAGTGAGATGTGTAGAGCAACTCCCGTCTCGATAAGTGATGGTAACCAAAGTAACAATATGATCATCAAAGATTCTCAGGATAGTAGAAGCTTTAGGCCTTTCCGAGCGACGATTCTCGGGAAGTATAGGAATTGCTTCTCCCTGTTCTTGGACGGCCTGATGGACTTCCCTTTCTATGAGAGTGTAGATTTTAAGGGCTTGAACAATGATAGTAAAGAGTGAAAGTATACGTTCTTCCTTCTTGAGATAGATTGGAGCTACATGCAGAGGCCCTTTGATATCTGCAATTCGGCTTTCTATTCGACCTTGTTTTTTGTAAAGTTCCATAACATCGTCAATAGAATATTTCTTTTTTGAAAGATTAGTTTTAAGAATGTATACCCCCTCTAAGATTTTAGCATTCTCGAGTTTTTCTTCATTGATTTCAAAGGAAATGGAGAATTTACCATTTTCTTCAAATAGATTTATATCGAAAAATTTGCATGCAGCTCGTTTTTGAATTTCTCCAAGTTTTGCCGTAATTTCTTGATGAGTCTCACAGTTTTTTTTATTAAGCCGAGAGGCTAAACGGTGCAGTTCTTGCCGGACTTTAGCAATGCCTTTCTCGCGTGTTTTGGATTCTGTTTTTGCCTTCATTGAACTGTAAACAAAGATGAGACGATATTGATATGTCCGCTTCTTTCCATCTGGCCCTATTACGACCATTTTCTTCGTTTTTTCAAACGCTTCGAAGTAATTTCTTTTATTTTGAGCCTTCTTCTTTTCGGATTTTGATACGTATTGAAGCCGATTGAACTTCTCTTGTTTACTGTATTTCTCAATAAATGCCTTCTGTATATCAACTGAAAAAACGCCAGGGCAAAGGAAAAAACCTTTATGAAAAAAGATATCGCCGAGAGTGGTTTTACTATCCAATTTGGAATCGGATGCAAACAGAAAGTCACTTGTTCCCAACATTTCACGTAATTCCGCTAAGAATTCGGGATGCATTTCGCTATCACTGGCATTTCCGCTATACCCTTTCGCTATAAGAGGGAAGTCGCTGTCCTCCGTGATTGCTATTCCAAAACGAACTAACTTATCATCTGTTCGGCCTTGACCATCACGGCCATAGGTTATGTTTATCGGGCTTGTTTCTCCCGCTGTTGGCAGGTACTCTCCATATACTTTGAACGAACTCGGGTCGAAATGAATCTGGCTGACTTCTATTCCAAATTCTTTGATCATGTTCATAGTAATTCGACTGTCGATCGTTGCAAGATAAGGGAATATTTTATCTAAAAACCGGCCTATACGATCATCATTGAGTAATGTTGATGGGATTCCATATATCTCTGGAATTGCTGTATTTTCGCACCATTCTCCTATGTGATATATCGGGCTTTTCAAATTGTATAAACGATTGAGCATCATAATCTCAAAGATTTGTCCTAGGGTAAAGCATACAAAACCTTTCCCTTCTACATATACGCAGTAGCTACTATCTGGCACGCATCGATTGACCGTTTCGGCAATTTTAGCTTTTTTCAAAAACTCGAGTGCGTAATATATCCGACCGAGATGACGAGTAGATACTTCTTGGACTTCAGGGGGATCGCTCATGTCAATAACCTCCAAATACTCGACATTTGGGTATTCAGAGATTATATCAAATATTTACTTATACTGAAACTGTTTTATGGCCTATAGATATTGCCCGTCGTGGGTTTTTATAATTTTTGTAAGCGTGCGACTATAGGGTTATAAGACCTTTGTTAGCTGGCGGTTAAATCGAAGATACCCCGCGAAATGCGGGCTTATGGTTCAAGATCAAGAGGGAACAAAAAGCGATTCAGCTTATAAGGAGCCTACCAACGATCTGTAAGGAGCTTCGCCGGCGCAAGTTCAAAAA
>JBDRNN010000132.1:0-2191 GCA_043811145.1 Candidatus Bathyarchaeota archaeon | reverse complement strand
TTACGATAGTTTTTTTTCTTTCAAGCACAACTTAAAATCATGTCACATTCAAGGACACTGACCAATCCATCAATGCTTCCAGAACTTACTGAATTATTCAAAAACCAATTAAAACAATGTAACCTAAAACCCGGTGAACTTTGTCTCTCTGTAACCGATATGGCTTACAATCCATTATATGCTGACGCTTGTGTAGGTGCCGCAATGGGTATAGGTGCTGAAACAGCTAAGCTGACTCTACCTTACAACAAGCCTCTCCCAAGCAAAGGCGTGGGATCAGCTATACTGGAATCAGACCTAATAGTGTATAGTACCACTCATAAACTCCACTATTCAGAAGAAATCCGTGCAGCGCTCAAGGCTGGAAAAAGAGTGTTAATGGTTGTACAACCTCTTCACACCCTTTTTCGCTTGAAAGCGGATCCTGAGGTTATAGATCGTACTAAAAAAGCGGCAGAATACATGAAAAAAACTAATCAGATACGTATGGTATCTGACGCAGGAACCGATCTAACAATGGAAAGAGGTAATAGACCTGTTTTATCCCACTACGGGGTCGCTGATGAACCAGGTCATTCTGATTTCTGGGGTGTTGGTATGATCGAGACTGCGCCATTAGAGGGATCACATGAAGGAACCATGGTCCTTGATACCGGGGATCAAATGTTCTATATGGCACGCTATGTGGAGAACCCAGTTAAAATTACTTTCAAAGAAGGGAGAATTACTGATGTGAAGGGAGGGCTAGACGCCTTCCTGATACGAAAACATATAGAATCTTTCGAGGATGAGAATGCATGGATGGCAGGGCACATATCAATTGGTACCGATAAACGCGCTTTGTGGGCAGCTCAAACCCTTCAGTTCCCTGAATCCGGTTTCTCTGGTGTCGACGCGGAATCATACTATGGAAATGTTCAGGTTGAGATTGGAAGTAACAACGATGTTAATTTTTGTGGGAAAAATGAGTCTAATGCACATCTGGGTCATTGCATGCTCAACACCAGTCTCTACCTTGATGACACATTATTCGTAGACAAAGGAGTGTTTGTACCAAAAGAACTTCAATAACACTACTGGTACCTTTTTCATGTCATAAGGTTTGGAATCTAGCAAAGGAATTATGGAATTCTTCACTTGTTTCTGAGATGAAGGAATCGTTTTCTTCTTTACATCTTTTGACAGAACGTGTACTTTAACTGGAAATGTTGTCTACATTGTGTTTGGTTGAGACCTGAATGTTAATTATTGAAGAGTTTTAAATGAAAAAAAACCAGGTTATGATCTTATCTGACAGATCCTAATTTTATCACGTACGTTTTTTAAAATAATAGTATTTTTGCCCAGCGTCTCCAATTGTATCTTTTAGCATCGTATCGTATGCTACTTTCTCTGGGAAATCGTAGGGCATATAGACCGCTTTCGTAAGTTTATTTTTCCAGTTTGTTATTGTCGCTTCCCACCCATTCTCGTTCAGGTAATCAGCAAGCTGCTTAGTGCCAAATCTCTGACCTGTTATTCCTTGAGCATCTTGTAGGGCTAATAAACTCCAAGCCTCAGAGAACGCCTCAACCATGGAGTCGTCATCCGCGTACATGGCTCTAACCTCGTCCGGTAACTTGCTGTCCTCACTTGGTGTGAGCTTACTTGGTTTGAGTTTCTTGCCCTCAGGCGCAGATGGACTTACTGAGTTGACGGCGATGTTGTACTTGTGGAACTCCATGGCAAGGACCTGCGTTAAGCCCTCTAACCCATATTTAGATGGGCAGTACCCCACTTCGGCTATGAACCCTCTTGTCGCTGAACCTGATGAGATATTAATTATGTTGCCTTTACCTTGTTTCTTCATCATAGGTAAGAATATTTTACTCAAGATGAAAGGTGCTCTCAGATTTATTGAGATAGACCTATCCCATTCCTCGATTGTTGTGTCCTCGAACTCCTTCCAGAGATTGTCCGCGGCACAGTTAACAAGGGTATCGAGTCTCCCATACTCGTTCTCTACAAAATCCCTCAGATGAGTCATATCATCCATCTTAAGAAGGTCTGTTTGGACAAGAACACATTTTCCGCCTTTTGTCTCTATGGCTTCCTTCAATTTCGTCAATTGGTCAATCGTACGAGAAGCGGCTATTACGTTAGCGCCTTCATGGGCATAAGCTAGGGCCATATATTTCCCAAATCCTCGTCC
>JBDRNN010000131.1:0-2713 GCA_043811145.1 Candidatus Bathyarchaeota archaeon | reverse complement strand
GACTTGCACAACTTGCGGAGGTATCGGTCAGGTTTTCCATCAGAAAGAAGTGGGAACCGGATTGAGTAAGACCTGTATCTACTATCTCAAGTGTTGGAAAGGCCATGTTTGGACTTGTGCGAGCTGACATCTTTCATTCTTTCTGTCTGTCTCCGCCTGCCTGCCGGTAGGCAGGGTAGGCAGGGGTGAGGAAGCCGTCATGACCGACTGCATAAGAAAGGAGATAAATCATGATCATATTTGGTTGGGGATATGAAACAAGAAAAGAGTATGGACCAACCCTGCTTGCGAGATGCCCGAACTGCAACAACGAAGTTTTCTTGTATCTTTTCCACATCAGGGTATGGTTCACCTTGTTTTTCATTCCAGTGATACCCTACGAGTCCAAGTGGTATTTATTATGCGAAGTTTGTTCCAGGGGGGTCGAATTAAATGGGGATGACATTGAGAAAGTAAAAAAACTAAGTTTGACCACCAAAGCATTTCTGAACAAAGAAATTACCCAGAATCGATATGCGGAGGTTCTTAATGAGACCCACCTGGCAGAATGAATTTTCCTTTGTAACAATAGCGAAGACTTGGCCTATCAACTTATAACGCTATTGCATTGAGAAAAACCTGCAATCCGGTCCCTTCTGCTTAAACACTTAAAATCATCCAAATAGAATTTAATAGTGGGCCCCCTCTTCTTTGTTTTGAAGTTTGCCCCAAAAGGGTTAACTTTCCCTGGAGTTATATCAAAGGCTCATCATTGTCAGAATGGTTAAGAATTTCCCGCCGGATGGCGTTTTATTAAAAGATTTACGACAAAATAACTCGTAAAAATAACTATTTACAATTACAGCGTATTTTGGGATATATATTGCTGTAATCATATTGGACAAAAGTACCGGGGCCAACACCAGAAACAAATCCTATTTCCCCAAAATGATGAGTATTTAACCAAAAGTGGGGTTTGGGAAATGACTGTTCTACCAAGGGGAAAGGCAGGTAATTTACCGGAGACTGGACTTCCTATCCATGAAAGGCATTATTACCAAGAAATTATCAATGACAATATCCCGTTTATAGAAAGACAGTGCCATAGAGTATGCGGCCTTTACAAAAAGAAAACCCCTTCAATCTCCCCCTTCAGAGATGACTCTTCCGATATCGCAGCCCAATCAATGCATGTGAGTTCTATCGATGAAGTTGATGCAGACACGCTCTTCAATGAAGTTTTGGACCGTTTGACGTCTGACAGCTACAAAGTCTTGAGAGAGTTTGAAAACCGTTCCAAGCTCACCACCTTTTTAACCACGGTAATCACCCACCTCGTTATCGATATCAAAAGAAAAAATGAGGGAAGAAACAGAGCCAAAGATCGGGCCAAAGCCATGGGCCCAGTCGGAGAGAAACTCTATGATCTGGTTCTTATAAAAGGATACCCAGTGGAGGAAGCTTTTGATTTTCTCAACAGGACAGATGGAATCACGGAGACCCTCGAGGAAATTGAAACGATGGTTGAAAAAATAAGAGGTCGGCAAACGAGTCATTCTCACCCGGGAGCGCCTGCCGATGAGAGCACCCCTGAAGAGGATTTAGGAAAAAAGCAACGGACCGGATTAAATAAAAAAGTGCTCAATGAAGTTCTTTCAGAGTTAAATAACGAAGAAAGGTTCATTATCAGGATGAGATTTCCCCTCTCCGATGATGAAGAACCAAAAGGCTTATCCGAGATGGCAAAAATACTCGGGATCACTGAAAAAGCTGTGGATAGCAGAATTAGAAGAGTCCTTACAAAGTGCAAAGAAAAGATACTGAAACAAGGTGTGAGTATCGATGACTTATTAGATGCATAGAAAAAAGTCTATTTGTCCGTCTAAGGTATAAGAGGAAAAATGGAGGCAAATAATTCTTCTCCCAAACCTCCCAAAAAAGAAGACAGGGATGAAATCATTGGTCGAGCGCTATCAAGAGCAATAAAAGAGAGCTCGAAAGTCGGTGATTGTCCGTCCCTTGAAGATATCTCTGCCTTCATCGATGGCAAACTCGATGAAAAGAGACGAGATGAATTACTGGGCCATTTATCTTATTGCGATAAATGCTACGAGATTTTCTCAACTACCCATGAAGCAGTGAAAGAAGAAGAGATATCCGATTTGGGATATGCAGCTATGGCTTATGTCCACGAATTTGATGCAGAAGAG
Source organism: Candidatus Bathyarchaeota archaeon (assembly GCA_043811145.1). Classification (GTDB taxonomy): domain Archaea; phylum Thermoproteota; class Bathyarchaeia; order Hecatellales; family Hecatellaceae; genus JBDRNN01. The sequence continues at coordinate 524 of JBDRNN010000131.1, read as the reverse complement.
GTCTATGCACCGATTAAGAAAGCGGTCACCTCATCATTTAGAAAATGGATATTATCTCCGGCACCAATTGCCTTTGCAGCCGCTGCGGTTTTGATTATTCTATTCAAATTTGTCATTCAACCCTTTATTGGATATGTTCCTCCCTCTTCGGATCAGATTTTTAACATGCTTGCCAAAAATACCGATGCCAAAACACTTGCCGCTTCAATTAAAGAGGACCGGATAACCTCTTATGCATTTACCGGAGTGATGCCATTGGAAAAAGCCTCTTTTAGAATTGGAGCCTGTCTGACAGATCTCGAAGTCTCCTTGAGGGCAGAAGATAAAACAATGTCACTAAATCTGATTAAGAGAATCATTTCAATTCTTACGCCTATGGAAGGGTCTGAAGATATCGTTTCATTCTATGGCAATATGTCCGGGAAGGTCGCGGAAGGTATATCTCCGAAAGAATTCTCGGGGAAAAGCCAAGAGGTCGAATCATTTTTTAAAGATAAGAATGTCTTTTTATATTTAAGATTTGG
>JBDRNN010000130.1:0-4284 GCA_043811145.1 Candidatus Bathyarchaeota archaeon | reverse complement strand
GCTGTGTAGCAAAGCAATCTTCATTTAACTCAAACCCAAAGCATGTACACTTGATCGTTTATGCAAAAATCGCTAAAGTATTTTATGCTCACAGAGAATCTGTGAAGAACAGTAACGAATGTCTACAAATTTAAAAAATTTAACCTTTGCAGTTTTGCAGTTCTCTATCCCGTAGAAAAAGTAACAATTAGAAGCTGTTAAGTACTTGTTAAGATGGACAAGTCTTCAATTAACTTAATGGGTTTTAACTGAACATGCCTCGTACAGCAATCAATACTTGGAAGAATCATGCAAAGAGATTTCATTACAAGACGGTTCCAGAAAAATCTTTAGCAATCAAAGAAATCATTCCCCTCTGCAACTCAATTCTTGATTTAGGTTGCGGGGAGGGCATATATCTTCCACTATTGGCTTCAAAAGCTAAGCTTGCAGTCGGTGTAGACGTCTCTATTGAACGGTTAAAGCAAGTAAATAGATCCGAAAGTGAACTAGTCTTAGCTGACGTGATGAATCTACCGTTCCGAAGCTCGGTCTTTGATGTGGTCTGGAGCTCGGAAGTTTTGGAGCATCTGCCCCACTTAGATGTTTTTGATGAAATTGAACGGGTCGCTACAAAAATCATGCTGGTAACTTTGCCGAATCCTCTTGGGCCGTACTATTGGCAAGATAACACGCACATCTTGCGTTATCAAATAAACACCTTGAGATCATTTTTAAACGAAAGACCCAGCTGGCATTACAGCATCAAAGGCTTAGGTCTCTCCACAAAATTAAAGATCCCTTACAAACTGAAACTGTTAATCTATCGATTAACTTTTCATCTTCCGTCTTTAGCATTTACATTTCTCATTCTAGGTTTCAAAACAAAGTCTGTTATCCAGTGAAAGATAGAAACGAGCCACATCTACTTTTTAAGGTCCACGGCATTTCCTTTGCATTCCACTTTACCTTTCACTCTTCGAATGTTGTTATCGCAAGTAAAACATATCAGAAAAGCAACTCTTTCCTTTACCACAGGACAATCTACAGCCTCCATTTTCATCCGACTTAGAAGACGTCCCTTAACAACGCCCTTCAAACTCTTCATTTTCTCTTTAGAAATCTGCAGTGGTTTATCTAACTGAATAACATCCACCACGTATTTTGTCGTATCCATCTGAAAAACCTCATTTGAAATTATTGATCTTCATTTTCATTATCAGGCTCCAATACGATTGAGTCGTTATACCCGCAGTTGTGACAGATGTATTCGGTAGGAGTTAACCATGCACTTAAAGATGTGGACAAAAAAACCTTAGAACTCTTGCATTTAGGGCATACTTGCTTTTTTGGTGTTGATTGTCTCCTAATGCTCTTAAACATCTCCCTTATCATCTTTAGAGCAAATTCCTGCCATAAACCAGACTTTGATTCAATGAACTTCAATGTTTTCAGACGGGAAACCAAGCTGTACAAGTTTCTCTTTTGTTTTATCCCTATGGTCCCCTTGAAGCATAATTTGGTTATTTTTAGAAGTACCGCCGCACGCACAAAAAGCTTTTAGCTGAGTAGCTAATTTTCCAAGATCGATACTATTCCCATCTATGCCCTCAATAAGAGTTGCTGGTTTGTTCCATTTTCGAGTCTCAAGTCGGACTCGAATCCTTTGCTGGTCTTTACTTATTTCACCGCAAGCGCAAATATCTTTAGGTAGTCCACAAACTTCACAAATTTCTGCCATTACATTCACGTAGATACTTATGGCGATAGTATTTATGGTTAACTAAAAACTTAGAAAAAAATAAAAAACGCACCCATTTTTTAAAAACAAGAGCCTTTAAACTTGAAACATTTAATCCTTAGAGAAGATCAAAAATGCTTAAACAAAAAATACCGCAAGAAGCAATAGAACAAATTGCTATAGCCGCCCAGCTTGCAATACTTCTAGAAGTTTCAGGATACCCTAAGCCAGGAAATATACACCGACTTCACGACTTCGAGGACACCAAGTATGAACACTTTGTGGCAAGCGGTATAGCTATCGGTCCTCTGCTAAAAAAAATCGCAACGCAAGGAGCAAAAGTGGGGTTGAATCTAATTAACCCCAGACAAATCGGTATCGGCAAACTCATAAAGGACTGTATCAAAAACGCAAACGAGTGGCATCATGGAAGAAATACTATCCTAGGATTGGCTGCTTTGATTGCTCCTTTAACCGCTGGAGCTGGAATTACCTTAGCAAAATGTGGACGAATGAGTCTCAATCAGATAAGACGGAACACTGCGATAGTTATGCGATCATCAACAGTTCAAGATGCTATAGATTTTTACGACGCTGTTAAAAATGCAGGACCTGGAGGTTTAAAAAGATCCCATGCGAAAGATGCACCAAATGTGCATAATGTTCATGCAAAAAAAGAACTCAAGAAAAAGAATCTTACACTCTACGATATAATGAACGATTGCGCTAGCTATGATGACATCTGTAAAGAATGGACATCTAATATGAACACAACATTTAAACTGGGATACCCTACGCTAACCCGAACTTTTAGGAAATTTCGAGATATAAACATCGCAACAGTTCACACATTTTTAACTATATTATCATCTCGCCCTGATACACTTATAACCCGAAAAACAAACCTAAACACCTCTCTCGCAATCTGTAAAGAAGCTAGAAATGTGCTAGAAAAAGGTGGATTAACGACAGTTTCAGGAGAAAAAAGCTTAAAAAAACTTGACCGCAACTTAAGAAAACGTGGCAATGCACTTAATCCCGGTACGACGGCTGATTTAACTGCTGCATCTCTAATGGTTGCAATTTTATGTGGCTTAAGACCATAAAATAAACAACAAAGTTAAAAATTCAAATGAAGACACTTTTTAAGTCCCTTATACCGATTTCTAACTGTAACCTCGGTAACTCCTGCTGCTTCAGCTATTTCTTTTTGCGGTATCTTCTCTTCCAACATTTCGCATGCAATATAGAGCGCAGCTGCAGCCAGTCCAAGCGGATCCTTACCTATATTTTCTCTGCTTTCTACTGCTTTGCCCAATATTTCAATAGCTAGATTTTGCTTTTTCTCATCAATACCTACTTTTGTAGCAATTTTCGTTACATACGCTTTAGGATCAATATTCGGCATTTTAAAGGATAATTCATTCAAAATTAAACGATAACATCGTGCAATATCTTTTTTCTTAACTAGACTTACTGATGCGATTTCTTTCAATGAACGTGGACGGGATGACATTCTACAAGCTGCATAAACTGAAGCGGCAACAATGCCCGCTATCGATCTTCCGCGAACCAAATCCTTGTTTAACGCTTTTCTATAAATGTTGGCTGCTTCTTCATGAGTATCCCTGGGAATGTGAAGTTTATCGACAATTCTATCTAGCTCACCTAATGCTTGAAGCAAATTTCTATCTGCTGACGAATTAAAGTGCGTACGAACTTGCCATTTTTTCAGCCTTAGCATCTGTCTTCTTGTGCCTTGGGAAACTTTATGTCCCGCTGCGTCTTTATCGGCTACATTAATCGTGGTCAATAGGCCTTTATCGACGTATAGTTTTGATATGGGACCCCCAACTCTGCTTCTGTCAGCTTTCTCTTGTAGCGTAAAAGCTCTCCATTCGGGTCCTCTTGTAATTTGATGATCACCCAATACGAGACCGCAGACACCGCATACAATTTCTCCATTTTCGCCGCTATGTATGATGAAATTGCTTCTACACTCGGGGCACTTATCAATTTCACTCTCTGTTTTTAACTCTGTTTTTCTCATCTTAACCGCTCTATAGTGAGTTGTTTTCGAAAGACATCAGCTTAATCTCTTGAGCCTACTCTAAAAATTAGCCTCATATTTCCCTTTTCGCTTATCTTCCTAATGAATTGTCATATATAAACCTTACGTTAGTATTATAAGGTAAAACCTTCTCTCGCAAGCACCTTGAATTATATAGCTAAGTTTACAGCTTACGCTTTTATAATACTCTAACTTGCTGAATTTTTAAAAAAATGACTCCTTGAAGCCTTCCGTGGTACCCCAGCGAATCGGTCCCCTTCTACGACTTCCTTCTCCCATAATCACGAACATAGATCATTCTAAGATGACAAGCGTTACACATTACCGATAACCAATCCATAACTCTGCATACCGCATCTGTTTCTACAGCTAAATTTTTCACAGTGTCAGCAATGCCAAGTTTATCTATTATCGGACATTTTTCCGTTATCTCTCTTCCAAACAAACACTCCAAGCTTTCACCTCCTTTTACTTCGGCATATCTTGGAAATCC
>JBDRNN010000129.1:0-10558 GCA_043811145.1 Candidatus Bathyarchaeota archaeon | reverse complement strand
CGTCTTGCAATTGAACGGTTTGTTAATCGAAATGTATTTTTCGCAGTTAATGGGGACCAGATTGCGGATTTGAAGTTAAGGGATCTAGCCGATTTTCATGTGAAGAATGCTCCGGTTGCAACTATTGCTACTGCCAATCCTCGTTGTCCCTATGGGCAAGTTCATGTTAATGATAATTATGAGATTGTTGAGTTTATGGAGAAACCGTTGTGTCAGCATACGCGGTGTAATGCGGGGATATATGTTTTTAACCGAGAGATTTTAGATTATCTGCCTGAGAGGGGGGATGTGGAGAAGGTGACCTTTCCTGCACTAGCTAAATTAGGTAAATTGAGTGCCTATCCATTTAACGGCTTTTTTGTTACAGTTAATACGCCTAAAGATTTGGTTGAGGTAGAGATGGAGTTGAGGAGGAACTTGAGTTGCGTGTCCTCGTAACAGGATGCACGGGTTTTATAGGTGCAGCTCTCACCCGAAGGTTGGTTGAGGATGGCTTCAATGTTTACGGGTTAGTTAGGCATGTCTCGAGTAGAGAGCTGAGACAGCTTGAGCCGGTCTTAGATAGGGTTCATTTGATTGAAGGTGACTTAGCTTCCTACCACTCAGTTTGTTCTGCCATTGAAGGCGTTCAGCCGGGGTTTGTACTTCACTTAGGAGCAATAACTCCTGTACGGTTTTCATTCGAAAATCCCTTTCCTTATATCTCTGCTAACTTTGTTGGGGTGGCTAACGTGGTTCATTCAGTATTAGAAAAGGCTCCAAAAGCAAGGTTGGTTTGTGCTTCTACGGCGGAGGTCTATGGTTTTCAGGAGAGACGGGAACCAACGAAAGAGATAGCGCAACTTAACCCTGCATCACCTTATGCTGTTTCGAAGGAGGCGGGAGATCAATATGTGCGCATGGCCATAAAGACATATGGTCTGAAGGCTACAATATTGAGACCTAACAATACGTATGGTCGACGCAGGGAGAAAGGATATTTGACAGAATATTTAATCTCATCGATGTTGAAGGGCGAGACTTGTTATGTTGGAGCGCCAGAGTCTATACGGGACTATATGTATCTTGATGATCATGTTAACGCATATCTCACGGTGCTTAACTCGGATAAGGCAGTCGGAGAAGTTTTTAATGTATCCCCCGGTAGCCCTTTGACGAACAGAGACCTAGCTGAGACGGTGGCTAAAATAATTAAGTTTGATGGCAAGATGGTTTATGGAAGTTATCCACCCGGCTATCCACAACGTCCGGCCAAGTGGGATCCTGAGTATCTAATGTTAGATAACGAGAAAATACGACGTATACTTGGTTGGGCGCCAAGTGTAACCTTGGAGGCTGGGTTACGAAGAACTGTAGAAAACTGGAAGCAGAGCACTTGAGCTATACGTTTTACCAGCTCTGGTTTTTTTCAATTATTAATTAGAACACATATTTCTTTTGAGAAATTATTTATGCTCTACGCGGGCACCCATAAAAAAGAGGTAGTTTGGAATTAAGCAGAATAATCCGCCCACTGAACAAAGAAAATTGGAGAATATACTATCAAACTTGCATGGGAAAACTATCCTTGACCTGGGATGTGGCGATGGATGGATATCTCAAGCAATACATGAAAAGCAAAGGTTTGATGTCCTTTCTGTTGACCTGTCTAAACAGGCATTAGAGAAATGCAAACGCAGAGACTGGCAGTCAAATCTTACATTAACTCAATCATCAGCTGATTTTTTACCATTCAAAAACGATTTGTTTGACACAATAATTTGTCTTGAAACTGTGATGTATGTTCCACACTTGGAATTAGCAATAGATGAAATATCGCGTGTCTTAAAAAAAGGCGGATTTTTGCTGATATCTGTTCCAAATTATCTAACCCATGGAATAGTATATGACCTCATACAGTCAAGATTTATGAAATTCCTTAACCCAAATCTTCAAGAAACAGATAATATCAAGCATAATTTTACTTTCAAAAGCCTTAAATTTTATTTCAACACGCGAAAATTCAAATTCGTTAAGCATTATAATTCATCATTTCTAAATTTTTACATAAGCTCCATCTGTTGCGATGTACTTGGATTTAAATGTGCATCATTGGAGAAAATTGAGAAAATTGATGTAAAAGCCGCAAATAAGATACACCCGTCTCTTTCGAGTGGATGGCTAATTATATTCAAAAAATTCTAATTTCAATGTTTGAGTGTCTATTTTTAGTTTTCTTTTGACCTCAACAGCTTATCTATTGTTCTCAATAGGATTGGGGAACGTTTTATCGTCGTTCGTATCTTATGGTAGACTTCATCCCCTTGGGGTATAATGGAGGCTAAGAATTCTATGTCGATGACCGTTAGAGTACGGGTCATCGCCAGGGTTAAGGAATAGATTACCACTCCCATGATTAGGTATGCAGGAAAAAGTATCACTGAAAAGTGGGTGAGAAAAGCAAAGGCGTATATAAGAACCGCCATTATGGTCGCGGATAGGGAGCACCCAACTATTGCTCTCTTGTCGAAGGTTATGGGTATAACTTTCGATCCGATGCGAATGAAGAGTAAAAGCATACCGCCGTACATTATCACCTTTCCGATAGCTGCGCCTGAAATGCCTAGAACAGGTGTCAATGCTGCGCTGGCGGCAAGCAAGATGAGGGCAGATAGTGCAATTATAATCATGGCTTTCCGTGTTTCTCCTAGAGCTATCAGTGATGAGGTAATCATGGTGGAGAAGCCATAGAAACACGTACCAATGCCCATTATAGCTAATGGGATAGTTGCATCAGCATAGGTTGTACCTGCCAGAATCCATATTGCTAATGGGGCGAGAGCAGCTAGACCAAATGAGGCGGGGATAGAAACCATGGCTATGTAACGGCTTGCAGAGTGCATGGCTTTAGCGACGCGTTCTTTACCGCTGGCGCTGTAAATTTCACTCATACTGGGCGTTAAAGTCAATAGAAGAGGCATAGCGAAGATTGTAGTAAGAATGGTTGCGCCTGTGCCCGCTACTACGTAGGCACCAAAAGTTGTAATACTCACAAAGGATAAGACCACGAACTGGTCGAGTGAAGCTGATAAAAAAGTGACGATTTCATACCCCATCATTGGAATGGAGAACAGAAAAAGCGCCTTGATGGAGATGGAATTGACATTCTTATCCCTATTAGTGTTGGTCTTCGGAGTTCTAAATAGTTTCAAAATTAGAGGTAATGTTAAGACTGCGAATAAAATATAGTAGGCTGCAGCACCCCAGATTACAGCTACAACTCCAAAGCCAAGTATGAGAAGACCTACTGAGGAGCTGATTTTCACTATCTGAGCAAGAAAGTTGAAAATGGCCAGATGTCTGAACCTCTGAATTCCTTGCAAGAAGCCGGTAAATACCAAACCATAAATTTTTATGAAGACAAGTAGAACCGCTGCCTGAAAAATATAAGTATACGCTCCTGTGCCCAACATAATTTTAGAGAAATCGTTTGAAAGTATGAAGTAGATTAATGCCAGAGAAGATGCTGAGATACTTACACATATTACTATATACTTTGCAGTCAACCGGGTGTTTTGAGGCTCATTTTTACCTGAGAAGTGGGGTAGATAACGAGCGGCTGCGTAGTTGAGTCCAAGGATGCCTACTATTGCCGCGATGCTGATTACTAATGTTACTGCGCCGTAAATTCCCATGTCCTCTTTAGTTAAAACACGGACCATATACATGAAGAACAGCGCACCGAGGAGGGTATTTATGAAGCTTTGCATTGAAAGGATGCTTGCACCTGAGGCAGCCCTGGTCATAACGCGCCTAGCCATAATGACTCCTGCATTAGTAACAATTAATTATTTACATAAGCTATTTGCAATTGTAGAACATTATTAGCTTGGTTTCTGGTATAGCTGGGGTGTGATACTGTTTAGAGCATTACTATTTAATCGGTGGGTAGGTGTTCATGTCGGTGGCACCGAGACGCATATAATCGGGTTAGCTAATATGCTTGCAAAAAGAGGCCATGAAGTAAGTATTCTAACATCAAAAGGGAAACGATTAAACGAATATACTTCTGTTAAAAAAGAATATGTTTCAAAAAACTGGCGCGAGCCTCTGTATTCGAGGTCATTACGACTTGACAAATTACTTTTAGTGTATGGGGCATTTTTTTGTTTGAAGGCGTTTCTTAGTCTCTTTACCCTGAAATTAAGAGGGGTCAAATATGATCTTGTTTCTGTTCACTGCACTCTAGAATCCTTTTTCATGCTGTGTTTTAGGTGGCTCTTCCGTATACCATATGTATTCATTTTTGAAGGATATACACCACGAGAAGCTAAAGTAGCAAAATATGCTGACATGCAAATTGCAATTTCACAAGATATAATTAACAAATGTTACGTTAATCATGGGTATAAACCAATTTTAATTCCAGTCGGCGTGGATCTGAAACGGTTCGATGTCGATGGATCCGAGATAAGGCAAAAATATGGCAGTAACGGCGAAAAGTTGGTTCTAACAATCTGCAGATTTGACACCAGAAAAGACTTACCAACTCTTGTTTCTGCGGCAAATATAGTTTGCAGGGAAGATCCGAAAGTCAAGTTCCTTATAGTTGGAGACGGTGATGAACGAGAGAAAATAGAGAAACAGATAACTGAGCTAGGTCTTTCAGACAAAGTAATTATCGTAAGAGCTGCACCCGCATCTCCAGCTTATTATAGGGGGTGCGATGTTTTTGTCTTACCGAGTATATACGAAGGTTTTGGAATAGTTTTCCTAGAAGCTATGAGTGCAGGTCTTCCAATTATTTCAACCACTACATCCGCTATACCTGAAGTTGTAGGAGATGCGGGGATACTCGTTCCACCCAAAAATCCAGAATTATTGGCGAAGGAAATCTCTCGTGTTATCTATGATAAAAATCTGCACAGAATTCTTAGGGATAGAGGTATGGCCCGAGTTAAAGAGTATGACTGGGAAAAGCTGATAGTCCGATATGAAGATGCTTATGAATCACTAATTAAACTAAAGTAGAAATCGTCCCTATAATGCATCCTTATTAGAAAGTCAACTATGGACAGTGCTTCCTTAACCAAGTTACCTATCTATTGCAATTTTGAGACAATGTCGTATAGACGCATTCAAGTTTTTGAGCGATTTTCACCCACGCATATTTATTTTCAGCTGCTTGTCTGGCGTTACGACCTAACTCTTCACATAAGTGTTTGTCGCTTAGAAGTGATACAATTTTATCTGCAAAATCACTTGGGTCGTCTGTTCTAGCCAAAAGCCCGCATCCTGTTTCTTCAAGCACAATTTTAGCCTCACCAACTGGATTTGAGACGATAGAGCGGCCTGCAGCTAAATAATCTCCCAGTCGTATGGGCCATCTTCCTTGGTCCACCAAAATGTTTCTCATAGGTAGTGCAAGAACGTCAGCAGCGGAAAGATAGGGTGGCATCTCATGGTATGGCACCATACCATAGTAAACAACCTTGTCTGAAATACCACGGTTCTTAATGAGTGATTTGTGCTTAGCGCTGATATTCCCTATTATAAGTAGAGCTGCGTCAGAATGTTCCTTGGTAACTTGGCTGAAAGCCTCAAGGAGCATTGAAAGATTGTTATTGTAATAGCTTCCAGAATAAAGTACTACATGCTCAAAATTGCTAACTCCAAGCTTTAAACGAGCCGCATCTTTTGACGTAGGTTTTATTAAATCTATATTGGCGCCGTTAGGTATTTTAAACACCTTGTTTGGAGGTATACCTATTTTTAGTGCACGAGATCTTAGGCTTTCGCTGACTACTGTTACAGAATTACTTATGAGTGGAATTTTTTCTTCTAAAAATGTCATGATTAAGTGTACTGTTCTACCCCACTGGCTTGCAAGTCCTCCTCTACCCCACCAATCGTCCCAATCCACTAATTCGATGCTGTTTTTAAATAGGCGGCAACCAATGGCTGGTATAGCTGTAGCAGGTTGGGATACTGTAAACGCATGTATGATATCCCAGCTAGGAGTTAAACTACACGAAAACTCATAAATTCCTCGAATCAGATTATCGATTAATCGGCGTGGATTAGATAGCCACTCCAAACGGGGAGTAAGAATTAGGGTTACACCGTCTCTTTTTTTCAACCTAATTCTTCTATCCTTATCGTTCGAGTTTGCGCATATAATTGTAACGTCATGCCCCAGTTTAGTGAGGCCTACCCCAAGATTTAGGCAGCGGAAAAAAGTTCCAATCCCTTCGGGGTTGTGGTTAAGGAAAAGAATGCGCACTTATGACCACACATGAATGTTACTCGATAATTCGTAAAAAGGTTTAGAGCTCAATGGTTACAAACTTATTAAGTTGCGTTGATAGAATAATATTTCGCTTCACTAATTATGAATCAGATAATATCTCATGTTTGGAAGAGGTATTGTTGTAAAACTGGTGGAAAAAATTGAAGATATTATTTATTCAGCCTTCTCACAACTATTTTCAACTTTGTCCACCCCTTGGGCTTGGCTATTTGACCAGTTATCTTCTAAGTAAGCAGCCCGCTCACCAAATATCGATTTTAGATTTAGCCGTGGAAAGAGTCAATCTGGTTGATCATCTGCAGACTCTGAGACCTGACCTAATTGGGATAAACTGTTCAACACCTAGTTTAACAAATTTCATATCGACAGTTCAGGTGTGTCGAAATACATTACCTAAAACACCGATAGTCGTGGGAGGGCCTCATGTCACTGCTGTTAGAGAAGAAATTTTCAAGTATCCAGTTGATGTAGCGGTGGTTAGTGAAGGTGAAGAAGCATTTTTTGAAGTAGTTCAAGCATATGAAAATAAGTTTTCATGGGATGAAATTAAAGGAATAATCTTTAAACAGGGTGAAATTCATACTTCCTCTCCACGGAAGTACATTGAAAGCATCGATTCGATTCCCTTCCCTGCTAGGCATCTTTACAAAATGGATCGGTATAATACTCCTGGCGCGATTATTTCTAGTCGTGGGTGTCCTTTTCAATGTATCTTCTGTTCTCAAACTTTCGGAAGAACATGGAGGGGACACAGCGCAAAATATGTCATTTCAGAGATTCAGGAAATGGTTGAGAGGCATGGTCTGCGATCTTTAAGATTCATGGATGATAATCCATTTGTAAAAAAAGATCGTATGATTGAGATTTGTGATTTAATAATTGATCGTGGATTATTCAAAAAAATTAACATCGACTTTAACAGCGGTATTCGAGCAGACCTGATAGATGATGAGCTTTTAATTAAAATGAAGAAGGCATCTGTTAAAACGGTTTATATTGGGTTAGAGAGTGCTGATGAAAATGTATTGAAGGGTATTAAGAAAGGCGTTACTGCAGAACAGGTTAAGGAAGCAGTAAACCTTTGTAAAAAGCATCACATCTTTGTGGAGATTTTTGTAACGATAGGTATGCCCAATGACAGTTTTGAGGCGAATAAACGCACAATTGACTTTGCAAAGAAAATGAATGTTGACCTTGTTATTCCTGCTATCGCTATGCCATATCCTGGTACACCATTATTTGATTGGGTTGACAAAAGTGGCCGATGGCTAAACAAAGATTATTCCACATGGTGGGGTCACATGGATGTGGGATTAAGTGTACCCTTTGACACTCCAGATTTTCCAGCTGAACAGAGAATTGAAGCATATCGTTTGTGGTGGCAGTTTTATTTAAGGAAAAATCTAAAAAATGCATTGCGTCATCCATTAAAGGTTTTTAGTTTCGCAGTGAAGAATCCTAAAGCAATCCCTGATACAATAAAAAGAACGCGCGCATATGTGGGCATGAAGCTTCGCTCTTCGAAATAGGTGTTAATAATATGCACAGAAATCTTAAGCTTGGAGTAGTGCATCCACATTACGCAGATGTAAGCCCAGAGACGTTGCTCTTTGACAAGGTCCCCAATTTTGACGTAAAGTATGTTGGTAGCACTGACCCGGGCAGTAAATGGTTTGATAACCCAAAATACACGTATGTCAAAATCAAGAAAATATTGCCTGATTTCATTTCTGACCTGATAGTGAGAAGACCCTATAGCGAAGTTAGTTTTGTGAAGTTGAAAGGGTTAGAAAATGTTTTGCAAGATGTAGACCTGGTTAGCAGTGCTGAACTTTACTCATTTACTAGTGGTCAATGTGCAGATTTTTCAAAAAATACTGGAAAGCCTTTGGTACCAATTGTCTTAGAAACCCTTTCTTCTTTGCCAATACACTCTCTACCCCTTTACAACACTAACGTTAGGAAGGTTTTGAAAAACGCGCAATCATTTATTGCTTTCTCTCAGAGAGCAGCTAACTACCTCCTAAATATGTCTGCGCCAAAAGATAGGGTGAAGGTGGTATACCCTGGACTTGATCTAAACGTTTTTTTCCCCCCTGCAAAACCTACACACGATAATTTGCGTGTTCTCTTTGTGGGGAGGTTTGACAAAGAGAAAGGTCTTTCATTACTGCTGCAAGCATTCTCGCAACTATGTTCTGAGTTAAAGAATATTGAGCTTTGGATATGTGCCAAACATGGTACAGACCCAGATGAAAAACGTTTAGCATATGATTTCTCTAAAAGTTATCCTGTAAAAATTCTAGGTCAAATTCAATATAGCCAAATTCCAGAAATTTATAGGCAATGTGATGTTTTTTGTTTACCCAGCTTTGATAGGAAAAAATGGGGCATAAACGTGTGGGAGGAACAAGTTGGTTTTGTGTTTATAGAGGCGATGGCTAGTGGATTACCGGTGGTAACCACAAACTGTGGAGCAATTCCTGAGATTGTTGGTTCTGAGAATTTTGTAATAGACCAACATTCCGTCTCTGAATTACACCTAGCGTTAAAAAAAGTCTTAGTTGATGAAGATTTGAGAGCCAATTTATCGGAAACAAACAGAGCTCGTGCAGAAAGATTTTTTGATATCAAAAAACAGAGAAGAAAAGTTGAGGCTCTCTTACGAGGCGTTATTGAGAGTCGCGGTTAAAGGATGCTCTATGCAAAAACCAAAATTGATTGTTGTTATACCCGCCTTTAATGAGGCCAAGGCCATAAGCAGCACTGTTCCGGATTTTCATCAAAATTATGTTGATGAGATAATTGTTGTCGACAATGGAAGTACAGACGGGACTGGTGAACTCGCAAGAAAACTAGGTTGCGTTGTAATAAGCGAACCAAAAAAAGGGTATGGTAATGCGTTAATGCGTGGAATGAGAGAAGCATTAGCTCATGGAGCTGATATCGTGATGCTAACTGAGGCCGATGCCACCTTTGTGGCGAAAGACGGTTACAAGCTACTCGCCTATATAGATGATGCTGATCTCATTTTCGGTAGTCGTGCGACTCTTGAGCTGGTAAGTCCAGGTTCAAAGTGGGATCGCTTCCTACACTACGGCAATCTGTTTATCGCTAAAAGCCTGCAGGTTTGTTGGTGGGGCAGATTAAGAATTACCGATGTCGGTTGTACACTCCGCATAATAAAGCGAGAAGCCTTGCTGCAGATAATCGATAATTTTACTGAAGGGGGCTCAGCTTTTCTAATTGATTTAGTTAGCGAAGCCCTTCGCGCCAATCTAAAATGTGTCGAGATACCAGTTCACTACAAAGAACGTATTGGAGAGAGTAAGATTACTACAGGTCGCAGAAAATCAATAAATGTTGGATTTCGAATGCTACGGTTAATTCTCTCTAAAAGATTACGTAGTAAGCGTGGAAAAGAATGATCGTTGAGAAATTGCATAAGAAGAGAATGCACCTGATCTTTAAAGAGTTAGGCGACACTGCAGACCTAGATATAGGTTCCGGTAAAACGCCAAAAGGAAAAGTTACATTAGATCGAAATCCCGATTTTAAACCTGACATAGTAGCAGACATACAATTTTTACCCATTAAAAATGAAGCTGTGAATTCGTTGGTTTGTTCCCATGTAATTGAGCATGTGGATAATCTGGATAGAACAATAAATGAGCTGAAGCGTGTGTTAAAAAAGGGGGGGCATTCATTTTTCTTTATGCCCAACTATGGCTCAGGACTTTGGAGATTAATTGAACCTGTTTGGGCGATGTATTATTCGAAAGCAGTTTCAAAGGCAGATTCACCAAAAAGCCACAAGCATTTTTTCGACTCTCCGGCACTTAATCTATGTCTAGTGAAATTCTTTAGTTCAGTTAGAATCGGTAAAATCAATCTGGGCACTGAACTATTTGCAGTATGCAAAAGTTAGATAATCTCATGATTTTGTTTCTCAGCTTAAATATGTCTACATGGATGAGCTTTGTTTTTATATATCGCTTTGCATTTCTTCTGTCTACAGATACAAGGATGGGCTAGCGTTTTTGGAACATGAAAACGGTGGAATGCGTCATTTTAAACAGTTTTTGATAGAACTGTTCCCATTTTTTGCATCATTTAAAAAAATGTTTGCCTCTAGCTCATTAGCATTGCATGATCTAACTATCAAGGAGAAACTTTTCATCTTACTTGCAGTAGGTCTAGTTGTCCGTTTTGTCTTTGCTATACACACTATGCATCCGGGCACCATGGAGATGATACTGTCCACAACCA
>JBDRNN010000128.1:0-2993 GCA_043811145.1 Candidatus Bathyarchaeota archaeon | reverse complement strand
TTTAAAAGTACGTATGCCTGTCGAAAAGGAAAATCTAAACATAGTTCCAGAAGTCCCAGCATCACTGAGAGATGTATGCAACAATGAAATTGTGCGCGCAGCACTCGACTACTCTACACCGATAGACCCTTACATAGACCGAACGCTCGAAAAATGGAGGGTTAATCTAGAACATAGAACCCCGGCTCCTATATACACCGAGAAGGTTGGAGGCTTTCCTGTATATGAAGGGACAGACTACGATTTATCCACATTCCTTATGAGACTTGAGGAGAGACAAGCTGTCATTAACATACCCGAATATGGAAGAATGCGTCGTGCTGTACTTCCGTCTAACCAGAGAATAGTTTCTTCTGAAAACAGGCATGGTCAAATAATAAGACTCGTTTCCAACAAAGAGAAACATTCTTTTTCTGCTCTGATAAAGGACTACAATGTCATCGAGACCAGACCAGACGGAAGAGAGGTCGTCGGATTTCCGAGGAACTTCACAATTGTAGATTATTCAGGTAGAATGCATGCTGGTTGGAGAAGACTTGAGTTTAGGGCAACTCCTGAGGAGAAAAAATTGTTAGAAAAGTACAAGCTCCAACCCTGTGAGGGAACATTCGAATTCAGAAACTTCGTTCATCCAGAAATGGCTATGTTGCTTTATAGTCCGGATTTCATAGCAGCAAAATCCTTGGCACAACGTTGTGACGAGGAATCTGTACACTACAGGGCACAAGCAAAATCACTCGAGGAAAGTAGTATACAGTTACCTGCAACAGAACTCAAACCACCTGTTAGTTACCTAAAGTCTGAAGAGGCAGTGAAAAAAGTAAAGGTCAATAGGCTCGTCACAAAAGTGGATCTGCCGAAACCGTCTGGAGAATTTCCCATCTTAGGTATGGAAACTGATGGGACTATTGCAAAGCACCAGGGGATGCCCAGAGAAAAGAAGGAGCTTCAAGGAATACTCAGATATGCCAAACGTCGGGCGAATGACATGAGCTATGCAACGGGTATGGAAACAAGAAACGTGACGTCTGCTGTCGAGTTATCGGCCTTCCTCTACGGTTTTAAAGGAGAACGAAGACCTGGAAATGAGAGGTTGCCTCCTTGGATAAAAGAAGGGATATGGTCTCCTGTACCAAGGAAATGGCAAGCGATGCGTTTTTCTGAGGAGGTCACACTGAACTACATGTTGAACGAACGCACCGTGGAGGTAATAGATTCAGCCTTAACTGATTACGGCCCCGGACTACTTGTCAGCTAAAAAGTCCTGAAGAAGCAATAAGGAAGGTTGAGAAATGAAAAAAGAACATCATAAGCAAGAAATAAAGAATAAAATTTTAAAGGTTAAACCACCATCAGAATACCCTCCTGAGAATGGGTATTTTTTACGTGGGAATGATTATTCACCACTTGTAGTTGTGGTAATGTTGAATGCACCTAGGGAGGAAGGTAAGATTCCACCTGAAGTTGAAAAGTTAGTTAGAATTGCTATCGAGACTGGTGCGGCTCTGGCTGGAACATTGCAAACAGCAAACACTGGCATCGAAAAGGTAATAGCTAACGTCGTTTCAAATCCAAACATACGCTATCTTGTCCTCTGTGGAAAAGAAGTCGAAGGACATAAAACGGGTGAAGCACTTAAGGCTTTGATGGAAAATGGTATTAATGAGAAACGCACTATAATTGGGACTAATGCTCCAACTGCTTACCTCTTCAACATCCCATTAGAAGCTATTGAAAGGTTCAGGAAGCAAATAAGCCTGATTGATCTTCTGAATGAGATAGACCCAGAAATAATTAAAAAAGCAGTTTGGTCTTGTTATCAAGAAAAGCCAACTGAATTTAAAAACTATACACTATATGATATAGGAGCATACCCAGAACCCGCAATATGTTGTAAGATCACATGGAAAATTGAAAAGCCAGAAACAATAGAAGAATGGGAAATCGAAGATATACTTAAAGAGAGCAAGTAAAATGTAAAAAAGCTGAAATCAAAAGTGGAGGCGAATTCGATGAGTGTAGAATTGTTTGAAAACAAACTCAGGGCATTTCCTGTTGTATTGAATGCTCTAGAAGCATGCTCCAATGACATATGTGCAAGGTGCATCGGGCTCGAAGGCGCGAAAATCAAACTTGGCAAACTACTGAAAAAGCTTGGGATGGATGTAAAAAGTTCGTCAATACCAGAGGATAAAAAGAATGAGTTGATGATAAAAATAAATGATTTATCAAAAAGATCAGAGGAATTGCAAGTAGCTGATGAATGCGTCTGTCAAAAAACAGCAGGAAACTGTAAGATTGGATCAGGATGCTTTGTAAACGGGGCAGTAGACTTGATAAGTCTTGTTACAGAGCCAAAGGAGTGAAAAAAATGTCAGAACTAGAAGATAAATTCAAAGTTTATACCGTAGTACTCGGAACTTTAACAGCTGGCGTAGACCAGGCTTGTTGTAGCTGTATTTGCACAGAAAATGTTTTAGTTATTTTTAAGAAAAGGCTTTCTAAACTAAAGCTTGATTTGAGCGAACTTAAAATTGATAAAGAAGAAAAAACGAAAGCTCTGGCGAAGGTTAATGGGATGATAGAAATAGCTGATAAACTACCGATAAAAGCAGAAACTTCCGAGTGCTTGATGACTAAGGGAGTTTGTAAATTACAGAAGTGTATCTATGGTTGCGTTTCGGAGATACTAAATCTGATTAAATTATGAGGTGAGAAGATGAAGGTGAGATGTAAAGTTTGCGGAGCTGAATCAGAAGTTGAAGATCCAGCAAAAACTCCAAGGTGTTGTGGAGAAAAAATGGCGCCTGTTGAAAAGAAGCCGTGTTGCAGATAGGACACAATTTAAGGTTTTGGTATGAGAGATAAAAATAAGTCTGTTAAAAGCAAAACTCGAAAGCGCCCTTTAGTCTCGGCCATCATAGGGGCAGTAATAGCTCTATTCACAATTATCTGTTGTGGCATACTCGTACCTCTTGGCCTTTTCACAGCAG
>JBDRNN010000127.1:0-9995 GCA_043811145.1 Candidatus Bathyarchaeota archaeon | reverse complement strand
CGTTCTGTACAGTGATCCTTTATTTTTGCTCCCTTAAAATCAAGCAAGACATCTAAAATCTTATTCAACTCTGTTCTTTCAGACATTTTTCCGTCACTTAGTAAACTTAATATCGCTTTAATCATTTTTTAAATAAAGATTCTGTGAGTGTAAATAACGTGGCAAAGACACAAATAAAAATTGACGAGCTTAAAACAGATCTTGTTAAGGCAAAAGGTCTTGTATTCAATATAGGAAAAATCGTAGAAGAATGGGAGGAAAAACCAGGTCCTACCCCAATGCCTGACATTACAGCTTTGCGAGAATGGGATCATAAACTTTTGAAGAAATACCCCCCCTTTTACTTACCCTTCTGCGACCTTTGCTGTTTGTGCACCATGGGGAAGTGCGATCTAAGTCGAGGTAAGAAAGGTGCATGTGGGATTAATATGGCATCTCAACTATCTCGTACGGTTTTACTCTCGTGTAGCATGGGAGCTGCAACGCATACTGGTCATGGTAGGCACTTAGTTGAGGAATTAGTAAGAAAGTTTGGTAGGTATCACCCCATAGATATCGGTGCCGGATCCATACTCGTCGAAGCCCCGCATATCCGTTTAGTTACTGGTATCAAACCTAAAACACTTGACGATCTTGAGGGCGCCTTAGACTATTGTGAAAAGGAGATTGTTCATCTGCTTGCTTCATGTCACACAGGGCAAGAAGGTGATAACATAGACCTTGAGTCTAAGGCTTTTCATGCAGGTATGATCGATCATGTTGCATTGGAGATTGGTGACATAGCCCAAATCTCCGCCTATAATTTCCCGAAAGCAGACCCAGATGCTCCACTTGTGGATGTAGGAATAGGTTCCATAGATAAGTCTAAGCCTGTAATTTTAGTGATAGGGCATAACGTTCCTCCATCAATTGGTATATACGATTACATGAAAAAGAGTGGACTTGAAGATAATATAGAGCTAGCAGGTATATGTTGCACAGCCCTTGACATCACTCGATATGCTCCAAAAGCCAAGATTGCAGGTCCTCTTTCCCACCAAACACGATTTGTAAAATCTGGTGTAGCGGATGTCGTTGTTGTCGACGAGCAGTGTGTTCGCACAGACATATTGGATTTAGCAAAAAAAGTTCATGCACCTTTGATTTCAACAAATTTCAAGAATTTCCAGGGATTGCCTAACCGAACCAAAGACTCGGCTGATGAAATAATAAGCGACCTCGTGAGTGGCAAGATTCCAGGTGCTGCTATCTTGGATTCGGATAAGGTAGGAGAAGTAGCGGTTCGGGCTGCAATGGACGTATTTCCTAAGCGAAAAAAATTTGGAATTATTCCGAAAGAGGCTGATGTAATTGATGACGCAAAGAAGTGTACCCAATGTGGTAGCTGCCAAAGGGTTTGTCCGAATGATTTGAATATACCTGAAGCTATGGAAGCCGCTGCTAAGGGAAACCTAATGCTCTTTTCACATCTATACGAGTCTTGTATAGGTTGCGAGCGTTGTGAATCTGAAGGGATATGTCACAGTAACCTACTTCCCCACACCATGCTTGTGGGTGCGTCAACATTAAAACTAAGCGAGGAAAAGTCCAAAATTCGTTCAGGAAGAGGGGCAATTCAAGATATCGAGATAAGAGAGGTTGGTGTCCCTATTGTCATGGGTGAAATACCTGGCGTAGTCGGATTTGTTGGATGCTCCAATTATCCAGGTAGTTCAACGGAAAGTGCGATTATGGCTGAAGAATTCGCCAAACGTCGCTTTATAGTATTGACAACAGGTTGCGCTGCAATCAATATGGCGATGTATAAAAACGAAGATGGACTCAGCATCTATGAAGCTCACCCTGGTGTGTTCGATGCTGGTGGCGTTGTTAACTGTGGTTCCTGTGTTTCTAATGCTCACATCTCGGGAGCTGCAATCAAAATCGCAAATATCTTTGCCAAACGCAAGCTGAACTCAAACTATGAAGAAATCGCAGATTACATACATAACCGGGTAGGTGCTGTGGGTGTTGCTTGGGGAGCTATGTCTCAGAAAGCCGCTGCCATAGCTAGTGGTTTCTTGAGGCTGGGTATCCCCGTTATTGTAGGACCACACGGTGCTAAGTACCGAAGAGCTCTCTTAGGAAGAAGGGAAAAAGATGAGAGTTGGTATGTGATTGACGCTCGAACGGGAAAACAAGTTTACACTGCTCCTGCTCCCGAACACCTATTCTTTTCCGCAGAGACAAAGGAGGAAGCTATGGTCATGATCCCTAAGCTATGTATGAGACCTAATGATAATACAAAGGGTAGATCAATAAAGCTCAATAATTATATAGACCTGCACAGAAGGTTCTACGGAACAATGCCCAACGACGTTCACTTATATGTACGTACCCTCGCCGACATTCCAGTCACCATGAAAGAAGAGGTCATCAAAATTCTAGATAAGACAGATTGGAAAGAGAGCGAGGTTCCGGCTCCAGACCCAACCCTGCTTCCTCGACTTGTAAGGACCAGGAAAGAATAACCATGTCAGGTGAACCTTGGCAGAGATATGAAATTTCAGGTCCAATCAAGGCTTCAGTGATTCAAAAGCCTGAAGTTGTATCTGCGTTGTTGAAAAGGGCTAAGAATCCAATTTTTGTTGTGGGATACGAGTCTACCCAAGTTGATCTGAGAGGCAAAAAGCCAATCGATTACGTTATTCGCATCGCTAAGGCGACTAATATCCCTGTGGTCGTAACTTCCCATATCCTAGCAGAGTTCCTTAAGAGAAACTTTACGCCAGCCGCTTGGATGACCTCAATGGACATCGGTAATAGACTTACCGATCCTGAGTGGAGTATTTCTGACAAAAAAGGTCCACATGACTTGGCGTTGATTCTCGGGATTCACTATTATATGAGCTGGTTGATCGAGTCTGGACTCAAATCTTTTGCTTTCCGTCACTTGAAAACAATATCGCTAGATAGGTATTATCAGCCACATTGTAATTGGTCTTTTCCAAATATTTCCCTTAAAGACTGGGATGCGAATTTAAACATGATAGCAGAAGGAGTTGAGAAGAAATGAGCAAATCAGGTATGTTTGCAGACATACCCGTAGATATAGGAGTAACATATGAGGGAGAGAGAATTCGAAAACCTAGCATGCATGTTGAACTGGGCGGACCTAACATAAAGGAACAATTTGAACTTCTCCGAATCAAAAGTTCAGGAGAGATTGAAGATGGAAAAGTCGCTGTGATCGGTCCGGATGTTGATGGCATAAAGGAGGGTAGTTCAATTCCTTTTGGTATCTACATCGAGGCTGCTGGAAAAGAGCTTGAAGTTGATATGGAGGGGGTTATGGAGCGAAGGATTCATGATTTCTGTAACTGGATTGAAGGTTTAATGCATTTAAACCAACGTGATACAATCTGGTTGCGTTTAGATAAAAAATCCGTCAAAAAGGGTTTGACCTTTAAACTGATTGGACAGGTCCTACAAAAGTTGTACAAAACTGAGCTACCGATAATAGAAAAACTGCAGATCACGTTCCTAACTGATCCTGCAGAAGTACAGAAAAGGTTTAACGAGGCACGTGAAATCTACGAGAAAAGAGATGCAAGAGTTAGAGGGATGACGGATGATGATGTTGACGTTTTCTACGGTTGTAGTTTATGTCAATCTTTTGCTCCATCCCACGTTTGTGTAATAACGCCCCAAAGATATGCTAACTGTGGAGCAATAAGCTGGTTGGATGGAAGAGCTGCCGCAAAGGTAGACCCAAAGGGTCCATTATTCGAAATACAAAAGGGACAGGTTATTGACCCGTTTGCTGGTGAATATGATGGTCCAAATAAGATTTTGAAAGAAAAGTCGCTTGGGGAGATTAGCAGAGTACAACTTTATACGGCATTTGGATATCCGCATACATCCTGTGGTTGCTTTGAATGTACAACATTCTATATTCCAGAGTGTGATGGTTTAGGAATAATACACAGAGATTTCAAAGGATGTACACCCAGTGGGTTAACATTTGGAGCCATAGCGGATTCAACAGCAGGCGGTAGGCAGATCGACGGGTTCCATGGCCTTTCATTTGAATACATGCGGTCTCCTAAATTCTTGCAGGTTGATGGTGGATGGAACAGGATAATCTGGATGCCATCCGAAGTGAAGGAAAAATTGAAAGAATATATACCCCAGGATTTGTTTGAAAAGATTCCAACAGAAAACGATGCCAAAAAGATTGACAAGTTGAAATCATTTCTAGAAACTCACAGCCATCCTGTGGTTGATAGATGGAAAAAAGAGGAAGTTGTGCCCGCTGAAGCCCCAGCCGTAGCACCGGCATTAGTTACAGAAGATATTTCAAAAATCACAATACCCGCGGGTGTTGCTTTACCATCAGGCAACGAAATAAGCTTTACCTTTAAGAACGTTAAGATTTCTACTGAAAAGCTTATCATTCGTAAAAAATGAGAGAAGAGAAATATGGAAAAAAATAAGGACGCACTAAAAAATCTATCAGACATCCTTTCTCGCTACGGAGAAGTCGAACTGGAAAATTTAACGCTTAACGCAGAAAATCTCGAAATTACACTTAAGCCAAATGCATCAGCAAACGTCTCTGATATCTTCTTAAAAAAAGAGTTAGTAAGGGCATTTGCAGAGTTAGGGAAAGTGCTTTCTGGGTTAAGTGTAGCTACACCAGCAGTGCCAACTTTGGCTCCTCCGTTACCCCCCAGACCAAAGGAGCTTCCAGAGATCGAGTACCATCTACCTGTTCGAGAATATCCCGGTAAACTTGTAGAAGTAACCTTGGGAGCAACAAAGTCTCAGGGGGGAACTCGAGGTAAGACTCTAACCATCGGTGGGGAGAGTATGCCGGCGTTTCATTTATTTGAGAAACCCCAGCCTCATCCACCTATTATAGCCGGTGATGTTTTCGATACGCCCATCTCACTTCCTTCACCGGTGTCTAAAAGTTTTGGAAAAGAAACACTCAAAGATCCGCTCGCTTGGGCTAAAATGTGGGTTGAAAAATTTGGAGCAGACATTATCGACTTGGAACTTATCAGCACAGACCCATACACTAAAGATACACCCGTAAATGAGGCTGTTAAGCTTGTGGAGGATATGTTACAAACTGTGGATGTTCCGCTGATGATTGGGGGATCGGGTAATCCTGAAAAGGATGCAAAGCTCATGCCGAAGGTTGCTGAGGTGTGTAGCGGTGAACGAATTTTGCTGAGCTCAGCAACTATTGATATGTGGGAACCGGTAGCAAAGGCTGCTAAGGAGTACAACCAAGTTGTTCTCGCCTGGACTTCGATAGAGATGAACCAAGCCAAGGAGCTCAACAGGAGGCTTTTCGGTTATATTCCGCCAGAACAAATCGTTATGGATCCTACATCTGCAGCTCTAGGTTATGGACTAGAGTATGCATTTACAGTGATGGAACGAATTCGTTTAGCTGCAATTATGGGTGACAAGGAGCTTCAATGTCCACAAGGTTCTGGAACCGCGAATTCGTGGGGAGCTAGAGAAGCTTGGAAAACTGACCCAGAGTTAGGTCCAAGAAACTACAGAGGTCCTATGTGGGAAACCGCAGGTGCACTTACCTATCTTTTGGCTGGAATCGATTTATTCATTATGCTTCATCCTGGTGCTGTTCGAACAATTAAAGATGTTATGGGATGGTTGATGGGAGAAAAAAAGCCACCAACTTTCCCTGAATGGATAGGTATTGGAAAATGAGGTGCTAATGAATGCCTAAGAAAAAGTTAGGTCCTATGAACGTCTACCCACTTTTACCTAAAACAAACTGTGAAAGATGTGCACAGAAGGTTTGCATGAGTTTTGCCGTACAGCTATGTGAAAGAAATGTGAATCTTGAAGAATGTCCGCCTCTTTTTGAGGAGGAGACATATAAAGAAAACCTCGCTAAGCTAAGGGAGCTTCTGGCGTCAGCGGTAAAAGAAGTTGCAATCGGTGTAGGTGATCATCAAGTTAAGATAGGTGGAGAGCTTGTGTTGCGAAGACATGAACTTCGCTACTTAAACCCTACGGCTATCGCTGTTGTGGTTGATGATGAAATGCCCGAAGATAAAATTCTGGAGCAAGTTAAACAGACGAAAGAATTTCGACACAAATATATCGGAATGATTCTCACGCTCGATATGATAGCTGTCAGATCTACTTCCAACGATCCAGCTAAATTTGAGAACGCAGTGAAAAAAGTAGCTGAAACAACGGATATGCCTCTTGTTTTATGGTCGCTTGACCCTATTGTACTTGAGCGCGGTTTAAAAATAGTCGAAGAAAGAAGACCTCTCATTTATGCAGCC
This sequence comes from Candidatus Bathyarchaeota archaeon, assembly GCA_043811145.1. Lineage (GTDB taxonomy): Archaea > Thermoproteota > Bathyarchaeia > Hecatellales > Hecatellaceae > JBDRNN01. Next base: position 3,678 of record JBDRNN010000127.1, on the reverse strand, counting down.
ACCCGCGAAAACTGGTCTGGTATGGGTGAGTTAGCTTTGAAATATAAGTGTCCCCTTGCCGTTTATTCTCCAAATGATGTTAAAACTCTCAGGTCGATTGTAAGTGCTTTAAAATCTTGGGGAGTTGAAGATCTCGCCTTAGATACGGGAGCTGAGTTTGGTGACGGTGTATCGAATACAGTTAACAACTTCACGGCATCTAGAATTTCCGCCATCACTGAAGAAGACGAGTTCTTAAGTTTTCCGTTAATTGGTGCCCCTGTCCGTGTATGGGATAAAGACGGTAACAGTAAAAGCCCAGAGGTAGTCCAGTGGGAAGAAGCGTGTTTGGCTTCGATAATGATCGTTAGATATGCGGATCTTATAATGTTGAAAACTGCAAATATGTGGTCTACACTACCGTTGGCGGTACTTAGAAATAACATCTACAATGACCCAAGAAAGCCAGTGAACGTAGATCCTGGATTAATAACTTTTGGAAACCCCAATGCGGAAAACTCACCGGTATTCTTAACCTCAAATTTCGCATTGACATATTATACGGTTCTGAGTGATATAGAAAAAATGGATGGCTACTTGTTGGTCGCAGATACAGAGGGTCTGAGCGTGGAAGCTGCCGTAGCTGGACGTAAGCTGACCGCTGAAACTGTAGTTAATATAATCCAATCTTCCAAAATTGAGGATAAAATAAAGCATAAAACCCTAATCATACCCGGTTTCGCGGCTCGCCTGAAAGGAGACATCGAAGATGCAACCAAATGGGACGTGCTGGTTGGACCTAAAGATTCATCTATGATAGCTGGCTTTCTCTCGGAGAAGTGGGAAGGTAAAGATCATACTCCTGGATGGAGCTACAAATAATCTGAACCAAACTTCTAAAAAACACTCAAAAATTATTCAGAACATGGTCTTTGAAAATTCTATCTGCGCCTTAGTTCAAGGTTGGTATGGTCAAAGGATAGTTCTAAACCTAAAAAAACGAATTCCTTCCAATTGGAAAATTAGGGTATACGAATTTCCGAACGATCTTCCCGTTTTTATCGAAGAGCCTAAAGAAATTTTACCTAAACAAGTTTCTAACTGTGACCTCATTCTCTCGTTAGGCGAAAATCCTGCTATTGTCTCACTTTTGCCTGATCTGGTAAAAGTCACAGGAGCTAAAGGAGTTATAGCTCCAATAGATAATTCTGACTGGGTCCCGCCTGGTTTGAAAAAACAGGTGTCAGAAGAACTCACGAAGCTCGGTGTTGCATCAACGTTTCCAAAACCTTTCTGCGCGATGGAAGCAAATTCAGGTAATAAATTTATCGACGAGTTTGCAGTACGATTCGGAAAACCTAAGTTGAGCATCACCTTAAAAAACAACCTGATAGAAAGCGTAGAAGTTTTACGGGGTTCACCTTGCGGTGCTACACATTTCGTTGCAGAAAAGCTCGTAGGTGTTAATAAATCAAAAGCCGCTGTAAATGCTAGTCTCCTCGTTCAAATCTACCCATGCCTAGCATCCAGGCAGAGAAGCTCAAGTGGAAAACCGTTAATTCATACGGCCGCTAATATTCTTAACCGTGCTGTTCTTAAATCGTTAAGTGTTCAATAAAAACTGGATGATTGACAGGAGGGTTCAAAGTGATAAAGTCTTGCGACGTTGGGAGCATGCCTCTAGAGGGAGATCAAGATAAATTCGTGGAAGAAGCACGTTCACCCACCTCAAGTTATTTCACTGAAAAAATAATCCAAGGGCTTATCGACAAGGTTAATTCCGGCATCGACATCCCCACCTATCCCCAATATAGAGACATGAATGAAATGTTTTCAGAGATGATTGATGGTGCAGTCAAGACTGAAGGTGGCTATAGGATAGAAGGGGAGCTTTCACCAAAGCTCAGGCAGTCCCACATCGCTGAGATAGATACCTTGCGACTGAACTCCAAAAAGCTCTCTGAGAAACTCAGTGGCACAGTTGGAATCAGAATGTGTATCACTGGTCCCTACACGTTCTCCTCTATCTTCACATACCAAGGTAGCGAACTTTTCACTATCCTTGCTGAACTGTTAGCCAAAATCGTGCGGGAGAACATTTTCAAGGATAAGCATGCCGAGGTATGCTTCCTCAGTCTTGACGAACCTTTGCTTGGCGTAGTGGATGATCCAAGACTTGACTTTGGCTCCGAAGGGAGAGATCTTTTAGTGGAAGCCTGGGAAACCATCTTCTACGAAGCCAAATCCAGAGGACTGGAGACATCCATACACCTACATAATACAGGACAGGATCTTTTCTGGCAGGTAGGCTCTCTCGGTGTTATAGAGTCTCATGTGGATGACCCATTTTACACCTCAAGCCAAGCTAAAAAAACCTTGGAGGAAACTGATAAGCACGTTAAGGCAAGCATCTCAACAACCAACTTTGACAAGCTGATCGAACAGAGCATCAAGAAAAGTTCGTCTCAAGCAACTTCAGCTGAGGAGATGGTAGGCGAATATTGGAAGGGCATAAAACGCGGAGAAATTAATCCTACATCTCTATTTGAGGACACCCCACTGATAGAGAAGAGACTCAAAAAGACCATTGAACATTTCGGTGTTGAGCGAGTTCTTTATGCTGGACCTGAATGCGGTCTCAAAGGCTTCCCAAACTATGGTTGCGCACTTGAGTACCTTAAACATACATCCCAAGCAATAAAAAATGTCAACAAACAGTTGGCAGGTAGCTGAAATAAAACATTATAACGTTTATCTGGCTTTTCAATAAACGCTATCCTTCCCGGTTATTCAATTGGCGAAATTCACGTAAAGGTTGTGAATGAAAACGAAAAAATGGACTTATGAAACCACCCTTGTGCTACTCCTTTTGCTTGGCTTTGGGTTAGCTTTTATGGATAGATCTAGAGCAGCGGTTCTTATGCCCATGATCGCCCCAGAGTTTCAAGCAACCTTCGCTGAGGCAGGCTTGGCTATCGGCATAGTTGGGTTCACTTGGGGTGCCTTCAGCATCATCGGCGGAAGCTTATCGGACAGATTTGGAAGGAAGAGAATCTTGATACCTGCCATGATTATCTTCTCCGCAACCTCCTGGATAGCTGGGTTGGCTCGAAATATTCACCATCTTACTCTCGTCAGAGGTTTTATGGGGATTGGCGAAGGTACTTATCTCGCATCGTCCTCAGCTTGGGTTGCTGAGGTGTCGTCACCTCACCGTAGAGGCCTTAATATAGGGATAATATATCTTGGGGCAACGTTGTTTGGGAGTGCTATAGGTCCAATTGTAATGACTATGCTGGCTGCGAGTTATGGGTGGAGATTTCCCTTTATGGCCCTAGCCATTCCCGGTTTTATCCTCGCGGTAGTGATATGGTTTTTAACACATGAACCTCCCTCCATCTTGGAAAAGAGAAAAACAAAAACCACAAGGAAAGTCCAAGCTCCAAAGCTTAGAATTCTTGAGATATTATGTTTTCGAAACATGATACTTTGCATAATTCTCTCAGTTTTCTATATGCCCCTTCATCTTATGCACCTCATGTATGGTCCACTGTTCATGGCGCAAGTAATGGGATGGGACATTGTAACCATAGGGCAGGTCATGGCCTTCCTGGGTATAGGTGGAGCAATCGGTATGGTTTATGGTGGACGCATCTCCGACTACATTGGAAGGAAGCTGACGGTAATTATTTCGTACCC
>JBDRNN010000126.1:0-4040 GCA_043811145.1 Candidatus Bathyarchaeota archaeon | reverse complement strand
CTTGGAGCTGTGCCGGGCAGACCAATATCCGGGACAAACCATGTGGGTGACCTCCCGTCACCCGAGCTTCTCGGCGCAGCCTCCGCAACAATGAAATTATTGCCGTAGGCAATTAAAAATTATGAATTATTCGACAAACTCGCTCTGGGTAGTTAATATTCTCCTTATTTTTCGTAGTTTAATGTAGACATTATAAATCTTTTTCGGTTGCTCCATAGCTTAGTTTAATGACAATAATAAAAAAACCGAGGGCAAGTTAACGGCATCGGAGTGGTGGGGGAGGGTTCGAACCCCATGCCAACTTGCGCCATCAAACCTGAACCCACGGCGCATGAGCCAGCTCCCAGCTTCAGCATCCACGGTTCAGAAGTGCGGCGGTTTGCCTGCCGCTCCGACTCGGTAAGCCTCGCTCAAATATCCAGTTGGTGGCTGGAGTTCTGAGCTGGGTCGGGGTATGAGATAATTTGAGGGTGGGAAATGAGCAGGATGCGGGGATACTGTTGACTTATTTGGTCTAAAAACCCATCATAAATAAGGATTGAACCCATGACGGAGATACAGTTACAATCGATAAATAAAATCGTGATTCTTGAGGCGATAAAATACGCCCCAGTAGAGGATCTTTTTGCAGATGCGGTTGCTGGTTTAACTCCAGGCACTTTAATCACGCTACTGTGGGCGGAAGGGATTGTTTTTAGACATACCGTAATGCCGCCCCAATCTGATGAGGTTGTAAAAAATAGAATACAAGGAACAGTTTTTTGGGATTGTGTGAGCTATGCGAAAATGGATAAATATGAACAAGAAAAAACCTTCGGAATGCACATAATCAGATTAATCAAAGCAACATCGCCGCGCTCATTGATGCCGCAAAGAAACTAAAAGAGAGATTGTAAAAATTATTCATTCTCCACAATCTCCGTTAAACGGCATTTTATTTTGAACAGTTCAACGAGGACCGCAACTTCTGGAACGCATCGAGCCTTTACAGGTGCCCGCAAATCAGCCTCTCCGGCGAGCAGTCCGTGTATTGCCCGCCGCGCCGGTCCTCCTCTCGACCACTTCACCTAGCATGCTCTTTCGGTCATCTTCTTCATCTATAACTTTACCTCACCTATCAACGAGCCATATAGTAGCCTAGTAATCGGGTTCTGTGCTTGGTAGGTTCTAACAAAATACTATTTTAGACAGTGTTAACTTGCCTTACGTGAAACGTTACTCTAGAAGTGCATCATTATGGATTGGAAAGGCGTAACATCCGATGACGGAGCAGGCCGCTTTCACATTGAATTGTCAAAGACAGATCCTTGGCCAAGTTATTACAAAACTATTGACTGTTTTCGAATTTTATTAGAAAATCCTCAATTTCAACGATACGTTTCAGGATACTATGTCAATTCGCTTCATGACACTGTACCTCGCATCTTCAGGTTAGTTTATCTCACACCTCCAGATATGAGGAAAGACGCTGAGCGTGAGATTGAAACTTTTATTCTGGAAAACAATTTTACCGAAACAAGCGACCCAGATTTTCCTCGAAGACGTCCAGGCTCAGACACTCTTGCAGCAGCATATGGCGGCCCAAAATTTGAATTGGAATTTAGGCAGTTTCTCGCATGAGACGCTTATTGGTCTCGAAATTATGAAAGTAAATCTCAAACATGCGCAGTCTCTAATGGCAACATTTAGATGGCAGGTCGTTAGATCCAATTTGAACGTCTCAAGCGTGCGTCAACACCTTGAGCCGACTTTCCAACACGATAGTGAGACATTCCGTTCTTTGTCTCCTGAAGTTAAAGATTCTCTTTGGACTAGTTTTGTAAGAATTTACAATAGAAATGCATGGGCACACTTTCTGGTAAACTTCGTGCTTGGGTTTGATATTCTCCCACCAACTTTTGGTAAAGCTTACCCGAACAAGCGTATTAACCGGGAAATTCTAGAACCTCGCAATGCTTCTTATGGAATAGACAAAGACTGGAAACCGCAAGTATAATATGAATTAATGTGCAAGCTGTCGAATTTATGTGCAGACGCTATTTTTGGCTAATTTATGTGCAAAGCTTAATATAATGGTGCATTAGAATGGAAAAGATTGTTTTTAAATGCTTGCGATGTGGTCATTGTTGTCAAAATCTTCTAACGGACGTTAATGATGAATTGAAAGGATTGGGTCTAACTCTCGAAGAAACCAAACTCTTTCCTGAGAAATTTGTGTCCCCAAGTTATGGAATAGGTTATGGGGGGAAAGATGGGCCAAAACACATTCTACTCTACCAGTTAACTGTTAAACAGTGTCCACATCTTTCTGAAGGCAATCTCTGTAAAATTCATGAGGAGAGGCCACTCGCGTGTCGCGCTTTTCCCCTAGAGTCAGTAGGCCCCTTCGGAACAATTGTAGAAAAGCCAACTTATTGCCGTTTCCTGGAAGATTACATACGCAAACATGGCCCCTTAAACACTCAATTCATGACGCCCGAAAATTTTATTGCACCAGAAGAGTGGGCCGCAAGTTCTAAAATTCTTGAGCAGATGCAGGAGATGTTAATAGGACACAATAGAGACATGGATTTTTTCTGGAGTTTTAGTTTGAAAACAAATAAATGGGAAATATTGGCTACAATAGATACCTTCCCCTTCGTTCTTCAGAATCATTTACGATCTACGTGACCTGCATCTATAATCCGATTAATGTGCTATTGCACGACTTTATGTGCAAGCCGGGGACTTTATGTGCAGACAGCGGAATTTACGACTTTATGTGCAAAGCCTCTCGGCCCAGAACCTTTATGAGCAGAATATGGCGTTGAAGGGAATTCGAACCTCCGACCCCTCTTGAGCCGCCAAACCTGAACCCACGGTGCATGAGCCGGCCCCCGGCTCCAGTTTATATTCACTTCTTCCCCGGCGAGCAGTGCGTGCAGTGCCTCGCCTAGACCAACCGCTCAGCCTAGAAAATCGAGTTCCTAGTTATAGTCTGAATATCTGAGATAGGTCGAGTCTTTAGGAATTTTGAGGGTGGCAAACAAGCATGGATAAATGGTCATAAACTTTTTGCAATGGAAAACACACAACTTTTGACGCATGAAAAGAAAACAATAAGTAAAGGTATGAATAATAGAATTTGGGAAGAAAAGGCCCGATAAAAAGGGACGGCGAAATATTGGCCCAGGTATTACAAAAGTGCCCTCGTTGCAAATGGCGAGGAAAAACAAACGCAGATGCTTGCCCCAAGTGCGAATATCCATTACAACATACGGTTAAAAGCGGCAAGAGAGACAGAAGCGGTGGCTCCAAAAGATAAATGAATACAAAAAAGAGCAGAAATGACGATCAATTGATTAAAAATCTTAATAAAAAAATAGCGGGCCATAATTTGTCTCTTTTCTCAAACGCAGACGAGCAGTCCGTGTAGACCCTGGCTTCGTTTCTTAGAGCCGCCAAATCTGAACCCACGCTGCATGCGCCTGATTCCAGTCCATCTATTTGGAAAAATTGCATGCCCCTTATCATTTTTCGGGCTCTCAATCAAATGATGTCTCCATTTAGGATGAATTCAACACTCAATTGCTCAGATGAAAGTTAAGCGAGCCGTAAATTAAGGATATATTAGATTATGAAATCCTAGGTATACTTAGTGGTATTATGAAGCAAGATGCCAGGAGAAAGGTGACTCCTAAAATCATTGAGAAGATGAGGAATCTCAGAAAAGAGAGTTTATCATACGCGAAAATAGCAGATGAGCTCAAGCTAAGCCCAATGACCGTTTACAAGTATCTTAAGAAGAAAAAAAAGCCCGCCAAGAAAAGGGTGAAGCTAGTCAAAGAGAAACCAGTTGAAGAGCAGAAACCGGTCGAAGAGCAACCTGTCGAAGAGGAGAAGTCGACTGAGCAACCGGCTGATCAACCAGCTGAAGAGAGGCCATCCGAAGAGATGTCAACAGAAATGAAGCCGACTGAGGAGCAACCTGTCGAAGAGGAAAAGCCAGCCGAGAAGAAAGTTGGATTCTTGGAAAGGTTAGGATTTGGTAGGAAAAAGAA
>JBDRNN010000125.1:0-2160 GCA_043811145.1 Candidatus Bathyarchaeota archaeon | reverse complement strand
GAGAACAGAAAATATCTAATTACGTGGCTAACCGATTTTGAGATGAAATCAGATAGCTACGAAGAGTCTACCCGGGTGTCTGTCTGAGTTAATTTTCACGAAGAGGCTACCTAAACTAGCTACCTTGACTCTTCGTGATGTCTATTGTAGATTTCTTAAAGACCTTGTTTGGTTATGATTTGAACTCTTCGTGATGTCTATAAGAGGCTATTTTTGAAGTAGTGGTAAAAGTTTTCGAAGAGTCTTTGTCTAATCCTCCAGATGACTCTTCAGGGAATTATGGAGGCGTTATTTTTGATAATGTTTCGAAAATCAGTGTGGGTTATTAATTAGAATCCGCAAGAAGTTATATGCGATGGTAAAAGAGAAGGTACTTCTGACAGGCGCTTCAGGTTCTATGGGAAATGCTGCCTTTCAGGAATTACTAAAACGTAAAGATAGGTATGATATTGTCTTATTGCTTAGGCCCTCCAAGAAAAATAGGAAATATTTTGCAGAATATTTAGGAGGTAAAAGTTCAGTTTCTACTAATAATGACGTAGATGAGTGTGATGAACTGAAAATTGTCTGGGGTGATTTAGTTAATTCTGATGATGTGTTTAGGGCTGTTGATGGTTGTGATTTTGTTCTTCATCCGGCTGCTTTGATATCGCCTGCAGCAGATTATAATCCGGAGCTGGCAAAAAAAGTAAATTTTGAAGGCACAGAAAATATTATCGCTGCAATTAAAAAGCAGCCAGACCGTGGTGATAGCAAAGTTGGTTTACGTGGGTTCTGTGGCTGAATATGGAGATAGACTTGCTCCTATTTACAGAATCAGAGTGGGAGATCCGTTAATTCCAAGTGTTTTTGATTTTTATGCTACAACAAAAATTGCGGCAGAGAGGGCAGTTATAGAGTCGGGTCTGAAATATTGGGTTTCAATTCGGCAAACATATATTGGTATCCCAAAAGCGTTAACTTTGCTTGATCCCATAATGTTTCATCAGCCTTTAGATCAGCATGTGGAGCTTGTAACAGACAGGGATGCTGGGTATGGGCTTATGCAATGTTTAGATGCTCCTGAAGATTTCTGGGGGAATATTTACAATATGAGTGGGGGTCCTTCGTGTAGATTTGTATATCAAGAGTATCTTGAGAATATGATGAATTTGTTGGGAATGGGTGATTATAGGGGGGTTCTGGATAGGAACTGGTTTTGTTTGCGGAATTTTCATGGAGGATGGTTTGAAGATGGCTACGTTCTTAACGATTTTCTTCACCATTGGCGTAGTAATCTTGATGATCATTATGAACAAGTTAAGGAGACTAAGTATTGGTATTCATATTTTGGTAGAATTATTCCAAAATTTTTGGTTAAGAAGTTTATGAAGAAAATGGTTACTGAAAAAAATGGTCCGCTATATTGGATTAAATCTAACAATGAAGGGAGGATTAAGGCGTTTTTTGGCTCAAAGAAAAAATGGGAAGAAATACCCTCTTGGGAAGTTGATGCAACTGAATTTTATTCTGAAGCATATTTGTTGGATCATGGTTTTGATGAAGATAAGCTAGAAAATGAACTAAATTTGGGGGATCTGAAGAAAGCAGCAAGATTTAGGGGAGGAGAATGCCTCGCTGAAAGGTTTGTGGACATGAAAACGAAACTTAAATGGAAATGTGCTTTTGGACACCGCTTTGAAGGTAGTCCAACTCTTATTCTTAGGGGAGGGCATTGGTGTCCTAGTTGCGAAGCACCTCCTTGGGATTATGACAAAATTGCTGCAAAGAACCCGTTTTTTGCTCAAGCCTATTACACAAATCACGCCAAAGATGAGAACAATTATTATGATGAGAAAAGCTATGAAGATATTTTATAAGTTTACGCGCGCGCGGGGTGACTCTTCGTGGATTCTTCAAGATGCTTTATTTTGTGTTTGGTCTTAGACGCATCCGCCGCAGTTTACGCATCCGCCCATTATTCCTTTGCACCACATTGGAAGATTATCTCTTGTGGATAATTCAGTTGGTTGTTTTGGGTATTTTGGTTTTTTGGGGGTTTGTATTTTTGACATCTTACATTCCTATTTACTACAATGGTTAGGGTGATGCTAGAACATTTCACCTACAATTATTGACTAAACAGGGAAATGGTTACATTGTTTGTTACCATAAATGTTC
>JBDRNN010000124.1:0-8921 GCA_043811145.1 Candidatus Bathyarchaeota archaeon | reverse complement strand
TGTTAATCTTAACGGGAGTTATTAGATGTTGGAGTCGGTCATTGTGAAGGATGTGGAGCGCATAGCCACGAAATTGTCTTCAAATTTCGTGAATAAGAGTGTTCTTGTTACAGGTGGAGCGGGCTTTCTTGGAAGCTGGCTCTGTGATATCTTGGTGGCTAGCAAAGCAAAAGTCACTTGTATAGACAACCTGTCTACGGGGTTAACAGAAAACATAGAACATCACAAAGGAGAGCAAAACTTTCAGTTCATCAACGTTGATGTTTCGAAGTTTGAAACAGGGGGAAAACAAGATTTCATCCTGCACCTAGCTAGCAGAGCTTCACCGGAAGAGTACCAGCAACATCCAATAGAAACTTTAACGGCAAATTCCCTAGGTAGCTTAAAGATGCTTGAAACAGCCAGAAAACATGACGCCACTATTCTATACACATCGACCAGCGAGGTGTATGGAGACGCCCAAATAATCCCAACCCCTGAAACATACTGGGGACATGTGAACCCGGTAGGAGTTCGTTCATGTTATGATGAAGGAAAGAGGTTCAGCGAAGCTTTATTCACAGCCTATCATCGTCAATATGGTTTAGATACCCGAATTGTCCGCATATTCAATACTTATGGTCCCAGAATAAGGGCGGATGGAGCATATGCTAGAGCTTTACCTAAATTCATCAGCCAAGCCCTAAAAAACCAACCCATCACAGTTTATGGTGACGGTGCCCAGACAAGATCATTTTGTTACGTAACTGACACAATTCAAGGAATCCTCACAACTTTAATAAATACAAAAACAAAGGGAGAAATATTCAACATCGGAAACCCTCACGAAATCACCATCCTAGAACTTGCTAATAAAATCAAGAGAACAATTAACAGCAAGTCAAAAATTACTTTTCATCCGCTACCCCTTGACGATCCTAAAAGAAGATGCCCCGATATCACTAAGATATCTACAACCCTAGGCTGGAAACCAGAAACCGACTTTGAAGATGGATTAAAGAAAACAATCGAATGGTACTCACAAAGATAAAACTAATGGAATTTTACCTACATTGCCCATATGAAACTCTGAGGGCATCCCAATAGGTTGCAGGATTCCCGATATCCACACGAGTCTCCCCACGAGAAAGCTTGGTAGCGTAAACGGCAAAATCCCAGTTTATCAACAACTGGATAGCGTCAGTCAACTGTTTTTCTCCGCTGCGCCCTGTCGAAATTTTCTCCAAAGCCTTAAAAATTGAAGGCTTGAAAAGGTAGATGGCGACAATTGCGAGGTTTGATGGCGGAGTAGCTGGCTTCTCTACGACTCGTTTCACCCTATAAATACCATTATCAACCAGTTCACCTTTCACAACACCATAGGGACGAGGGTCCTCAACTTTATCGACTAGCAGAGTTGCCTCAGCCTTAAACTCGCTGGACACCTTCAGCATACGTTTATGGAGACCATTCTTAGAAGGAGCAATGTAGGTGTCACCAGCATAAACCAAAAAATCCCCATCCTTCGCAAAGGGATGTGCCCTATAAACGGCATCTCCAAAGCCTTTAGGTTCAGGTTGATTAATCCAAACGATCGTTGATTGGTCAAGTCTTTTATAGAAATTTTCTATTTCCTCTGCATCCTCGCTTCTTTTCTTTCCCTTCAGCATTTTTATGAAATATCTGTCCTGAGTGAAGTGATCTTCAATGGCTCTTTTCGCCTTTCCCGTTATGAAAAAAAATTCTCTGACACCATTATCGAAAAGCTGCTCAAAGACTAGTTGAAGAAGGGGTTTAACGTATAGATTTCCGTTTTTTCCTTTACTGAAAATTGGAAGCATCTCTTTAGGCTGTTCTAGGGTTGCTGGGAAAAGTCTTGTTCCGAAGCCTGCCGCGGGAATCACTGCCTTTCTGATTGCCAACTTTTACTCACCTAATCCAACAGCCGCATAAACCAGTTTACCCCTAAACTTTTCGGGGTCATATATCTTTCTACCATCAATAACTACGGGTTTCTGCATATGAGCTAAAAAGTCTTCTGGATTTAGTTTCTTAAACTCTTCCCACTCCGTAACCACGATACAGCAATCAGCCCGCTCGATACAGTCTAAGGAAGAAACAGCATACTCTACCGGGTAATCTAAAATTGCTTCAGCCTCAGACATAGCGGCAGGATCATAAGCCGCCACCACAGCACCCTCCGCAAGCAAATTCCTAATAATTTTCAGTGAAGGTGCCTCCCTAATATCGCTGGTATCTGGCTTGAAAGCCAAACCCAACAACGCAACACGCTTATCCTTCAAACTTCCAACAAGCTGCTTGGCAAGCTCAACCGCACGAATCGCTTGCCGCTCATTAACATCAAAAACACTCTTAACTATTTGAGGCTCGTAGCCTAGGCCTTGAGAAAAGCTAATTAAAGCCTTAACATCCTTGGGGAAACAGCTTCCTCCAAAACCAAGTCCAGCTTGCAAGAAGCGCGGTCCAATTCTCTGATCTAAACCCATGCCTTTAGCTATTTCAGCCACATCTAAACCTTTGACCCGCTCGCAAATATTTGCGATCTCGTTTATGAAGGAGATTTTTGTGGCGAGGAAGGCGTTACTGGCATATTTAACCATCTCACCTGAGGCCAAATTCATTCTGAGGATTGGGGGAGAATTTTCGCCATAAAAGTTCAGAAAAACTTTTTCCAAAAAATCCCCAGATTTTTTATCATACTCCCCTATCACGACTCTGTCGGGGTTGAAGGTGTCATTAACCGCCGAGCCTTCCTTCAAGAATTCGGGACTCATGCAGAGACCAAAATCTTTGCCAGTAACCTTATGTGAAGATTTTTCGAGCTGAGGTTTTACCCGATTTTGAGTTGTTCCAGGAACCACCGTACTCTTAACAACCACAACATGATAGTCGCTCTTCTTAGCCAAAGCCTTTCCAATTTCTTCCGCCGAAGTTTCAATGTAGGTGAGGTCTATGCTTCCATCAGCCTTACTGGGAGTGCCCACGCAGATAAAAGTTACATCAGTTTTTAAAACAGCCTCCTCAAGACTGTTTACACATTTGAATAAGCTTCTTTCCAACCCTTTCTTTAGGAGAGACTCAAGGTTAGGCTCGTAAAAAGGCGGACGCCCAGACCTAACCATTTCAGCCTTTTCATGATTGCTATCATACGCATAGGCAACATAGCCCTTGTCTACAAAACAAGTAGCGGTTACAAGTCCTACAAACCCTGTGCCAACAACCGAGACCCCCCTCAAATTAAAAAACTCCAAATGTAAGTTAACTTTCCATAATACCCACAAACCACATATAAAATCTGTTAAGTTTTCCGAAAGATACGGTGAGACCTAATGTTTCTATCATAGTACTGTAACGGATTTAGCGAGGTTAACAGGCCTATCTGGATCAAGTCCTTTTTCGATTGCCATGTAGTAAGCGAAGAGTTGAAGAGGCAATATGTATGCTATAGGAGTAAGGATTTCAGGAACATTCTTAGGAACATCGATGAAATCATCAACATACCCCAAGATTTCCTTGTCTCCTTCCTCTATAATACCGATAATTGTGCCTCCTCTTGTTTTCATTTCTGTTATATTTCCAAGAATAGTTTTTCGTGTGCCATCTTTTGGAGCCACAAAAACCACTGGAAAACCAGGTTCAACTAGGCTGATAGGGCCATGTTTACTTTCTCCAGCTGGATATGCAATCGCGGGAACCCTTGCAATCTCCAGAAGCTTTAGCCTTCCCTCCAAAGCTGTTGCCGTATTTATTCCTCTGCCTAGAAAATAGAAACAGGACTTGTCTCTATATTTTCGGGCAAGGTTCCTAATTTTTTCCTCTTTTCGGGTCATTGAGTTGAGGATTTCTGGAATTTTCGTCAACTGTTCATGAAGATCGTCAATCTCATCTTGAGAGATCTTTCCCCTTAATTTTGCAAGCCTCAATGCCAGCTGCGCCAGCACCATAAGCTGAGAGGTGAAGGTTTTGGTGGCTGCAACCCCAATTTCTGGTCCTGATTGTTGACAAATATAGGCTCTTGCAACCCTAGTCAAAGTGGACCCGATTACGTTGGTTAATCCCAGAATCGTTGCAGCTTTAAATCTTGCATGATCGATGGCATTTAACACATCGGCTGTCTCTCCCGACTGACTTACGGCAAAAACGGTAGTGTCGATACCAACAGAGTCGCCATATTGCTGTATGAACTCTGACGCAATAACGGGAGTTGTGGGGAGACAGGCAATTTTATTGAACATATAGGAGGCAGCTAAGCATGCATGATATGATGTCCCCGATGCCAAAAGGAAGATTTCTCTTGCGCGGTCGAGGAAGGCGGCTAGAAGATCCAGATATTTGTCTTGAAGTAAAATTGCGTTTCTGATAGAGGAGGGTTGCTCATGTATCTCTTTAAGCATAAAATGTGGAAAACCATCTTTTTTTGCTATTTCCATGCTCCAATCGATAACTTTCGACTTTCTCTCAACTTTACTCCAGTCCGCAATTTTCCTGACCTCAAATCCTTTGTCTGAAAGAGTTACAAATTCGCTGTTTTTAATTTCAACTATCTGATTTGTAAGAGGCAACATTGCGGGTATGTCTGATGATACGTACAACCTCTTCTTTCCAACCCCGACAATAAGGGGGCTCCCTTTTCTGGCACAGATAATCTCATGTTCTGAGGCACAGACAGCGGCAATGGCATAGGATCCCTCAAGCCTCTTAAGAGCTTTCTTAACAGAACTAGTGAAGTTTAACCCTGAAGCCATGTCTTCCTCTATAAGGTGAGGAATAATCTCCGTATCGGTTCTTGAAATGAACTTATGCCCTTTACGTTCTAGTTCTCTTCTTAACGCTGCAAAGTTTTCGATAATTCCATTATGAACAACCGCGATTTTCCCATTACAATCTACATGCGGGTGGGCATTTACCTGAAGGGGGGCTCCATGGGTTGCCCACCGTGTGTGACCGATTCCTACTGACCCAGGCAGGTCATCTAAATTTAACTTCTTATGTATGCTTCGAATTGTTCCCTGATCCTTCTTTACATAAAGCTTTCCCTTATGTATGGTCGCTATACCCGCCGAGTCGTATCCTCTGTACTCTAAGCGTTCCAAGGCTTCATGTATGACCCCGTGGGCAGCGCCCTCTTCGAGGAGACAGCCAAATATTCCACACAACCTATAAACCTCTATCAATTAATACAGTAATGTGATCTATATATTCCGTTAGAACCTTTATTTTATTCCAAGATATTACATTAAAAACATATATAAAAAAAGACTTTAATAGAAAAAAGATCATAGAACGCATTATTGGTGATAGATTTGAGAGATAGATCGTTAGGTGCTGCGATACTAGTTTTAAGCTGCCTTGCATTCATAGGCTACATTATCCTCCTGTTCACAAACTTTGAGATTGCAGTCATAATCATAATGATAATTGCCGTAGGCGCTGTTTGCGGTATCCTTGCATGGATAGGTTACACACTCGTAACAACCCCCGCACCATCAATACCCGAAACACCACCCGAAGCTGAAACCAAAACTGAAGAAAAAAAGGAAAAATAACTTACTCCTAATTTTTTAAATATTTAAGAAAAAAAGGGCTAGTTTATTTTAAAAGAAAAAAGTTAAGCTTTTACAGCTACTCTAAATTTGTTGTTACAGTTCTGACATGCGTATAAAGTTATATGAAGCGTAGGTCCTTTCTTGGTCTTAGGTTTCACATCCCATTCTTTAACCTTACTTACGTTTGTGCTGTTACATTTAGGACAGTCGACCATGCTCCCACCTTTTTAATTAGTTCGATTGCGCATTTTAACTATATATCATCTACTGTAGGAGAAACTAAATGTAGAAAACAGAATTTTATATTTTCACACTATTAAAAAAACCAAGTTTTCTTCCAAAAAGGGGGAGTTTAACCCTGTTTAAAAAATGAGGTTAACCTGTTGTTGGAAGGATTAGGATGATAAATATCGAAACTATAAGAGCATAGATCGCAATCGCTTCAATGAACACAACGAATATGAAGAATCTGCCGATAAGTTCTGGTCTCTCAGCTGCCGCAGCTGCAATGGATGAGACCGCGGTTCCTAGACCTAAAGCTGCACCTAACCCTGCAATGCCTATTGCAAGACCAGCTCCGACAGCAATTAATCCATATTGACTTGCACGTGCTTCTGCCGTTGCATCTGCCGTTTCAGGTTCTTGAGCAACTGCTAAACCTATCCCTAGAGAAACAACTAATAAAGCGATTATCGGTATAAGCATCTTCAAATGTGATTTCATATAGCCCACCTTTGTGAAATGCAACTAGATTGTTATGTAGACTTTAAAACTTTTTCGGTATAACTAAAGAGGATGAAGAGGCTGATGCAGTACAAGGTTTGGCTCTATCTTGTTAGTTGGCAAATCTAAATTTTTCGCAATCAATATGGCGATCAAGTCACGCACCTCATACATTTTGATGTATAAATAGGCAAGAGCTTCTCCCAAGTGGAAAAATCGTAGTACAAATATTTTCCTACATTCGTCGGCATGGAAACGTTTGAATGCTGTTTCAAATATAGAGAGATCTCCCTCAACCTCGTATGTGCTTATTAGAGGGGAAACTACACCCGCATAATGTCCTGCAGTGAATATTTTTACAGCGTCCTTATCTGTTGGGGCAAGGGCAGATCTCTTAAGTTCATCCTCCTCCAGCTTATGGTAGACAGGAATTAAATATTCCGAAATTTCATCAGTTTTAAAGCCAAGCTTTTTCATTCTTAAAACGGTCATGGCGTTTGTCATATCAGATGCAATGCCCATAAGTTCGATACTATATCTATCTCGCCCTTTAACCTCGTTCAGTTTTTGCCACGTTTTCATTAAAGTATGTTTAGATATGGCGGTATCAACTTCCAGTGCCTGTCTTGATGGATTATCCGTGCCTCTTAAAATTTCCTCAATATTTTTTAATAGTGCCTTGTCTTGAAAAAATTGAAGAGCTCTCTTAATATTTTTGTTTTCAACTAAACTTTTACAAGTTGACGCATCAAACTTTCCGTAGGGTAAAAGAGAGCGCGACACCTTATCCCATTCAACATCTAGCAAAATTGATTTCACTATGTTTGCTAAGCATTTTAACTCTAAAGATCGATGAAGCTCTTGAAAGAAATTTATAGCTTCCTTATTTCTCAAATGTGAAAGAATGAATTTGACTTCAGCGTGGTAAGCTTTAACTAAACTCTCTTCAATCCTGTAGATGTCAACTTCTTCCATAAACATCTGAGTTAAGAAAGGACGATATCGCGTCCCTTCAAGTCTTCTTAAAGCTGCCTGAACGTTTTCAGCACCCATCATCGCATCGTAGTCGCTTTTCACTAACATGAAAGATCTTCTTCCGCGAATCCTAGGTGTTAAGATTCCATAGCTGGAAATTTCCTTCATCATTTTTTCTTCACTTCAACATATTTCATGATTTTACCAGAATAACGAAACAGTAAAACTGTGCCCCAAGTGAAACCTGCTAAGCTAGAGGCTAACACAATAATCATTGTAACAAGGGGCTGAAAAGCGAACAATATCGAAATAAAGTAGCTTACAAACATGCAAAAGGCTATGATGGCAGGCAGTATAAGACCAAAAAGCAACATTCTAGTCATTGAATACCCTTCGAGAGCTATGGGTTTAAAGGTCAAAGACCTTTTAAGCTTAGACAACTTTCGTGAATCTTCTTCTGATTGTGAAGTCCTCAAACGGAATACCATCCCCTTCATAGAATTTACTGAACCATTCAACCCAATGAAGCCTAAGAGTATGAGCGAAAGTTAAGATGCCCTCCAACGCCAATATTAAGAAAAGAGTAACTATTAGCATTGTTCCCATTTGCATGGGACCCTGACCCATTATCGCCATTTCACTGAAGACGGCATGCACCATTCCTAAAGCCATTATTCGACCATAGGATACGGTGTTTGATAGGGATTCTATTCCTTTAGTGACTCCTTCAGAAAAAGCATCCATAAACGTTTTTCCACTAACCCAGTGAAGAACGATCATTCCAATGAACGGTATAATGAGAAGCCCCATCAATATAGTTGGATTTAATATAACCTCGCCAATTCTGAGACCCCAATTCAATATTAGGTAACTTAAACTTCCATAAAACCAAAGCCAAGAGGCAGGAGCTATGCTCTCCCTATATTTTTTATTTCTAAGTTTATTGTAGAGGCTGATAACTATTCCAAATGTTATGTGCATTATACCTATAATTATAGCTATCTTCAATAGCCGAATGGGCCCTGATGGAAAGTCGAAGGGGCTAAACCAAGGTGGCGAAGATATGCCAGTTATCATAGTATACCAGTTAGGGGTATGAATATTAGCCGCATACGTTGCGCCAAAGAAATCTCCAAAAAGGAAACCGAAAAATATTGCGGCTATACCGCAACCTATTATTAAAACTCTAGCTTCTTGAAGGTAGTGCCAAAAACCTCCTTTAATGTTAAACTTATCAAAGACCTGATTTACGACAAGTCCACCTATAAGTAGAATTAACCCATGTCCTATATCCGCAAACATCAAACCGAAAATTATTGGAAATGATATAAACATGATAATAGTAGGATCCAATTCACGGTAGTTGGGTAAACCGTAAGCCCTCACCAACTTTTCATAACAATCTGACCTGATAGGGTTTCTCATAAAGGTGGGCGGCTTGTCCCCTTTTTCCTCACCACCAGTTCGGATAATAGCAGTAGGACATTTTTCTTTTATACCAGCAACAGTTTTCTTAAAATCGGTTTCCTTTACCCAGAGTTCAAGCACATTAGTCTTGCTTGTCTGCCTAAATTTTTTCTTTAAATCCTCAATGCGAAGCTCAATATCCACTATCTCTTTATGAGCGTAAATGATAGATGCATTCTTAGCTATATTTTCTAATTTTTTCGTTATCTT
>JBDRNN010000123.1:0-2573 GCA_043811145.1 Candidatus Bathyarchaeota archaeon | reverse complement strand
CGATTTGCACGATTTGGTCTTACAATTCACCCCAAGAAAAGTAAGTTGCTGAACTTTAGCCGACCTAGCAATAAAGGTGGCAAAGGCCCCAGTACATTTGATTTTCTTGGATTTACTCACTACTGGGGTAAGACAAGAAGGGGTGGATATTGCATCAAGAGGAAGACCAGAAGGAAGAAGCTGTTAAGTGCGATGAAACGAGTATGGATTTGGTGTAAGGAAAATCGACACATAACTATAACAGAGCAACATCAGATGTTGAGTGTTAAACTGCGGGGCCACTACCAATACTATGGGATCCGAAGCAACTACAAAATGCTAGAAGTATTTTACGAGTATGTACAGAGAACATGGAAGAAGTGGCTTGGACGTCGTTCAAGAAATGGATACATTACTTGGGAAAAGCTTGAGGAGAAATATTTGAAAGTATTTCCTCTTCCAACCCCAAGGATAGTCCATAGGCTTTGACAAGGGCAGCAACATGTCATATGATAGTAACTTGACGCAGTTGCTAGACGTCTTGCATGATAATGCAAGTAGCTGAGGAACCGGATGAGGGAAATCTTCAAGTCCGGGTCTGTGGGGGGAGCAGTTGGGCAACCACTGCTTCTACCCGGAACCGGGATCCTTTGGAACGTAAAAAAGTAAATCTCTCGTATCAAATCTTTAAATTCATAGAAAAACTCATTGATATTGCAGAACAAAAAAGTACAACCTAAATTATTTTGGACAACAGTGATTTTGAATATATTGTTACCAATCCACTGTTACTGGACTTATCCTTGTCTCTCGTGTTCCATCACCAAGTTGCCCCTGGGAATTATACCCCCATGTATACAACATGTCATCATCTAACAATGCCATACTATGTCTTTGCCCCGCCGCAATAGCAAACACGTTAGCAGGAATATCTAGCATAATTGGGTGATACGCATCCTCATTTGTGTTGTTCCCCAATTGACCATATCTATTATATCCCCAAACTTTAACCGTCCCATCAAAAAGAAGAGCCATATTATGGTTATTACCCGCTGAGACAGAGGCCACACCACCAAGATAAGTCACCCACGCAGGAACCAGGCAGGAATCAAGCGTAGTATTACCCAATTGTCCGTACAAGTTGTCACCCCATGCCATAACAGTTCCATCATCAAGCAATGCAATACTGTGGTTATCACCCGCACCAATAGCAACAGCATTATTTATGCCACTGACAAAATCAGGAGTATGCCGCGATATTCTTGTACCATCTCCAAGCTGCCCGTACAAATTACTTCCCCAGGCCATGATTCTTCCATCTGACATAAGTGCCAAAGAATGATAATGCCCGGCTGAAATATCAATAATGTCATCCAATCCTTCTACATATGTTGGCTCATAAGTATTCTCTTGCCTATCATGCCCCAACTGACCATTTCCATTTTCACCCCAAGCTAATACCATACTATTGCTCAAAAGAACCAAATTGAAATTATGTTTTGTGCTTATAGCTCTGGCTGAAGTAATCTCATCAATAATTTTCTCGTGTCCAACACTAATCCAAGTTTCCTCTTCATAAGATACTCCCAATTGACCATAATAGTTACTTCCCCATATTGCTATTTCCCCTGAATCATACAAAACCATACAATGGTTTCCACCGCAGGCAACAGATTTTGCTACACAATCGTATCGATACACTCCAACCGGAGGTTGTTCATTAATCCCTCACCCAAGAGCATTATCTCCCCAGGTATAAACCTTATTGTCACTTTTCATACCAATGCTTCTACCGCCACCTGCAATTCTTTGCTCTTTGAAAGGCAAGGGAGGCAAAGGATCTTCAGAATCCAAGTTTGAATTACCGAAGCATGCACTAAATACTGCCATTGTGAATAGACTCACAATTAGTTGTCTCATAAGTATCACCTCTTTGTTTTGAGGCAATGATAAACATATATCAGAGGAACGAGTCTGTGAGAAATATCACAACTATAGGCTTTCGGTTAATGAAGTCGTTGTTGAAGATCTGAGTGCAAAAATTAAAAATGGTGACACCGTAACCTTGATGCTTCCTGTCTCTGGCGGGTAATCTACTTCTGCTTCATACACCCGAACGACTTTTAGTCATTTCAAAAGCACTTTTTCTATTTCATCTACATTTCTTTGAATATCATATCTGAATTTCGGTGTCAAATCTGAAATGTTTTATGCATTTTAGATGCGGCCATGCTTATATATGATTTTTTTACAAACGTATCCCTTCATATCCATTTCTTATTTTTTAACGGATATACAATTTTAATCATGTTCATATATTGGAAAGTCAAATTCCTGTTCAGGGGGAGATCGTGCTGATGAAATCTCAGGGGGATTTGTGGGTTCACCTATTTGTTCAAGGATTTTATCAATTTTCTCTTTTTTCGTAACAAACGCTGTAATCCTCATTGGACTTTGCCCTTCAGCTTCGTTTTAGGATTTCCTCCTCTTATTCGCTTCGCTCATGGTCGTCGGTCACATAAAGGACAGAGAGGTTGAATATCAAATAAGCGAGCAAGGAGTATGGCCCAGAGAGTGAGCACTTTTCTACCATT